>JAFULT010000022.1 GCA_017483145.1 Oscillospiraceae bacterium
ATTCGCTTCGCTCACTCGCTCGACAAATTTCTTCGCGATTTTCGCAAAAATATTTCAACCTGCTAAAGCCCTTGAAATATTTTTGCTCTCCGCAGCCACAGCCATTGTTACTCGGGGAAAGTATTTCCCCGAACCCCTTTCTGTTAGACAAATTCAAATTTTCTTAACAGGTTGCTTTATTCATGCAGCTCCAGCGGCATGCCGTCCGGGTCTTTGAAAAATGTCATTTTTTTGTTGGTAAATTCGTCCACACGGACAGGCTCGGTCTCAATGCCCATATCATTCAGCCATTTTACCACAGGCTCAATTTCTTCAACGTGAAAAGCCAGATGGCGCAGTCCGTTTGCCTCCGGGTTTGTGGGGCGGGCAGGTCTGCCTTTTATGCCGAAAATTTCCAGCTCGCAGTCTCCCAGCTTTAAATCCAGTTTCCAGTCATCCCTTGCAGGACGATAATTTTCTCTTATAATCTCAAATCCCAGTTTGTTTACATAAAAATTCTTTGATTTTTCATAGTCAGATACAATTATTGCAATATGATGTATTTTGTTCAGCAGCATATACAGCCCTCCTTTATTCATTTTAAGTATATCATACTGTCAGCATAAAACAAAGATGTATATTTACAGCAGTTAATGTGAATATAATGCAGACGTCATTACAACCCAACCGGAAACAACAGACGTCAGCCTGCTGTGCAAATAAACCTGTATATGGACAATAAATGCAGACAGTATATGAAAATCAAGAGGGCTGTCCTGCGACAGTCCTTTTAAATTTGCTTATTTACCTATTGACAAGGTAGGTAAATAATGCTACAATACAGTTGCCTACTAGAGAGATAGGTAAATAATTGTAATAAAAGCAAATACAGGAAGGGCATAATATGAAAGTTTACGCAGATAACGCAGCCACTACAAGAATGAGCGAAAAGGCTATAAGAGATATGCTTTTTCATCTTAACAATACATATGGCAATCCATCCAGCCTGCATTCCACAGGTCAGCGGGCACAGGAAGCTCTGTCACAGGCAAGACGGAAAATAGCCACAGTGCTGAACTGCTATCCTGATGAAATAATTTTTACTTCCGGTGGCAGTGAAGCAGACAACCAGGCCATTCTTTCAGCAGCAGAAATCGGAAAGAAAAAAGGCAAAAAGCATATAATCTCCACTGCTTTTGAACATCACGCCATTTTACATACACTGGACAGACTGAAAGCAGAAGGTTTTGATATCACATTACTGCCTGTTGGCGAAAAGGGATTGATTTCTCCACAGCAGGTGGCAGATGCCATCAGGGAAGATACCTGCCTGGTGTCAGTTATGTACGCCAATAACGAAATAGGCACAGTTCAGCCTATAAGTGAAATCGGTGCGGTATGCCGTGAAAAAGGTGTGCTGTTCCACACAGATGCTGTACAGGTGGCAGGCCATCTGCACATAGATGTAAAAGCACAGAACATTGATATGCTGTCTATGGCAGGTCATAAATTCCATGGTCCAAAGGGTGTGGGCCTGCTGTACGCCAGACGAGGTATAAAAATCACTCCTCTTATTGACGGCGGCAGCCAGGAAAAAGGCAAGCGTGCAGGTACAGAAAATATTCCGGCCATTGCGGCAATGGCAACAGCACTGGTGGAAGCCAATGAAAACATTGATGCCTATATTGAAAAGGTTTCAGCCCTGCGCGACAGACTGATTGCAGGCCTTTCTGAAATTCCGCACTCTGTTCTCAATGGCGACCCTGTAAACCGACTTCCTGGCAATGTGAACTTCTGCTTTGAAGGTATAGAAGGGGAATCAATGCTGCTTCTGCTGGATGACAAAGGTGTTTCAGCATCTTCTGGTTCAGCCTGCACATCCGGTTCACTTGACCCAAGCCACGTTTTGCTGGCTATAGGCAGACCACACGAAATAGCCCACGGCTCACTGCGTCTTACACTGAGCGAAGACAACACAGAGGAAGAAGTGGACTATCTTATCAGAACAGTAAAGGAAACTGTTGAATACCTGCGCAAAATGTCTCCTGTATGGCGCAAGCTGGAAAGCGGACAGCAGGAATTTATTATTAAATAACGAGGTGAATTATGGCTCTTTACAGTGAAAAAGTTATGGACCATTTCCGCAACCCCCGCAATGTGGGTGTGATAGAAGATGCCAGCGGCGTAGGCGAAGTAGGTAATGCCGTATGTGGCGATATAATGAAGATTTATCTTAAAATAGACAATGATATTATTACAGATGTAAAGTTTGAAACCTTTGGCTGTGGAAGTGCAATAGCTTCCAGTTCCATGGCCACAGAACTCATTAAAGGCAGACCTGTCTCAGAGGCTATGGCACTTACCAACAAAGCTGTGGCACAGGCTCTGGACGGTCTGCCGCCTCACAAACTGCACTGTTCCGTTCTGGCAGAAGAAGGCATAAAGGCAGCGCTGAAGGACTATTTCGACAAAAACAATATTCCGTATGACAAATCACAGTTTCCGGACTGTGACAGCTGTGGCCACTGTCATTAGGTTGTTTACTTACCTACCTGAATTGTGGTATAATATCCAAAACAGACGAGGTGAGCTATTATGATGGTATCCACAAGAGGCAGATATGCACTGCGTGTTATGATTGACCTGGCAGAAAATGCAGGCAAAGGTTATATACCTATGAAAGAAGTGGCACGGCGCCAGGATATTTCCCTTAAATATCTGGAAAGAATACTGCCTGTGCTGGCTAAAAACAATATGATAGAGGGTGTACACGGCAAGGGCGGCGGATATATGCTTACAAAACAGCCATCTGAATACAGGATAGGTGATATCCTGCGACTGACAGAGGGGGATCTTGCCCCGGTGGCCTGTCTGGAATGCAATGCACAGCCCTGCAACAGAACTGCAGAATGCCGCACATTGCCAATGTGGAACAGACTGAATTCAATTGTCAATGAATATCTGGACAGCGTTACAATTGCTGACCTTATGAAATAGCATTTATACAAATAAAAACAGCCGGCTTTTCGGCCAGCTGTTTTTGTTGTAATCAGTCAGAATATGAAATTATTTGGCTTCTTTTTTGAAAGGAACTTTGTCTCTTGCAAAATATTTGTCCAGCTGTTTTTTCATATCATCCGGCATACCTGTGTCAACAGGCAGTCTTACTGCGTTGGCAGCACGGCTGATAAATCCGATTGCCCATTCGCCGTCTTTTACCAGCTGTTCTGCAGACAGTGGGAACATCAGGTCCTGACGTGTGTGGATGTCAGCTGTTTTGCTGCCACGGGACAGGCCCAGGGATGGCACGCCTTTGTCAGCAAATGGAGAAGAGTCAGATGAATGAACACCGTGTCTGATGTTTGCGTTCATACCGATTTCTCTCAGGTACTGTTCAGCAAAGTTTTTCAGGTTTTCGCCGCCTGTAACAAATACATTGTTAGGGCCCAGAACTGTGCCGCACATATCAAAGTTGTAGCACATTTTGATTTCGTTTGCCACAAGGTCAGGATGCTGTTCAACAAAAGCTTTTGAACCGAACAGGCCCTGTTCTTCACTGCCGCACCATACAAAGCGCAGTGTGCGTTTTGGTGGGTTTTTCAGGAAGTGCTGGTAGATGTACATAATTGTTGCAGAACCTGTTGCATTGTCCCATGAACCTGTGCCGATAAGCACGCTGTCATAGTGAGCTGTGATAACAATGGATTCACCTTTGTCATCTGTACCAGGAATTGTGGCAACAACATTGCGGGAAATATTTGTTTTTTCTTTCTGAATCAGTTCAAGGTGCAGAACTTCAGCGTGGTTTCTAACCAGTTCTGTTGCATCTTTTGCCCAGATCATAAAGCCAGGGATTTTGCCATTTTCCAGGAAGTTGTTACGGATATTTCTTGGCAGAAAATCCCAGTTTTCGCTGTTCTGGTACCATTTGCCCTGCAGAACCATAAATGCTGCTGCATTTTTCTGGCACAGCAGTTTGTATGCGTCATAGTTGAATTCGTTCAGCAGAACCACTGTGTCAGACAGGTCGTCAATACCGTAGTAGTCAGCTGCTTCGCCGTTCTGTGCATACATAAATTTCAGGTCTACGCCACCTTCTGGCAGGCAGCCGGACATACCGTAAGGAATTGCTTCAATTTCCATTTCGTATGGAGCAACAACCTTTACGCTGCATTTTTCCAGTTCAAAAGCAGGAATTTCAAATTCTTCCAGATGGCTTTCGCCGCCGAATTTTTCGATTTCTTCCTGCAGCATTTTGGCAACCTGCAGTTCTTCATCTGTGCCGCCGAATCTTACAAAGCTCATGCGTTTTACCAGATCATACTGATATGTATTCATATTTATTTCCTCCTCTATGATTACATTTTCAACGTTAATATAATAACATATCAATGAGTAATTATACAAGTAATTATTTATATCACTTGCCAACAAATAAAACCGGGATTATAATTAAAAATCATAACAGAAACGGAGAAAATTATGAAAACTGTAGTACCGGATTATTACAATGATTTCCGCTGCCTGGCAGGGGACTGCAGACACAGCTGCTGCATAGGCTGGGAAATTGATATTGACCAGGACACACTGGATTATTACAACACCATCACAGGCCCTTTCGGCAACAGGCTGAAAAACAGCATTTCCTGTGAAGGCGGTACACCCCATTTCTGTATGGACAGCCACGGCCGCTGTGCATTCCTCAACGAAAAAGGCCTGTGTGATATAATGCTGGAACTGGGGTTTGACAAAGTCAGCCAGATCTGTGATGACCATCCCCGTTTCCGCAATTTCTATTCAGACAGAACAGAAATCGGTCTGGGTCTTTCCTGTGAAGCTGTGGCAATGCAGATTCTGACAAAACAGGATAAAACACAGCTGATTGTTCTTGAAGAAGATGATGAACTTCTGTGGGAAGATGAAGAAGATTTTCTTGTTCTGCGTGATGAAATTTTTGCCATACTTCAGGACAGAACACAGCCTGTTTGGGCAAGGGTGGAAAAAATGCTTGCTCATTGTGATGTGCAGCCTTTGCAGCTTACACCTTGTCAGCAGGTGCAGCTTTTCTCATCTCTTGAACGCCTTGACCCTGTCCGTGACCGGTTGCTGTCACAGTTGGAAAATGCCACACCGGATATGCTGAAATGGGAAAATGAAGATGAATTTTCCATTCCTTTTGAACAGCTGCTTGTATATTTTGCATTCCGCCATCTGACAGAGTCTCTTGACGACGGCCGTCTTGCAGGCAGACTGCATTATATGGCACAGAGTTACCGGCTTATCCGCAACCTGTGTGCTGTACACTGCAATAATGCAGGCTCTTTCAGCATAGGAGATATGGCAGAAATCTGCCGCATCTATTCGGCTGAAACAGAGTATTCACCGGACAATATGGACACTCTTTTTGACAAATTTGAAAATATGTAGACAAAAGACCTTTCTGCACTGCGGGAAGGTCTTTTATGATTGAATTCATTACATTTTATCGGTTGACTACCGATATCAAATATATTAAAATTAATTTGGGAAGAAATAGTTAAAAACAGGTGGATATATGACCAAACCATTGATTAAATATTATGACGAAGCAAGGGAATTCAGCAATATGGAAAACTGCGCTGAAAAGATTGAACTGGCAGTTTCCCGTCTGGAAAACCCTTACAATATAACAGATGAAAACAGACTGATGTACCACACCTATCTGGAAAAGGAAGCTCCGAAGGCAGTTTTTGAACTGATAGATGCCAACAGAATCAGACTGTTTCCGCTGCTGGTAAAATACCGTACAATCAGAAAAGCCAACATCACAAAGATGGTGGACTACGCACAGACAAACAGAAAAATGGATATCCTGTCCTATCTGCTGAACATAGGAAACGAGTTCCGTATGCGTCCTAAAGCTATGGATATCGCACCAAAGTTTGTGCCGGGCAAATCTGCAAACAATGATCTGCAGAAATTTTCTGACTATGACAGTCTGCATGCCGGTGATATAATATGGATGGGTATCATACCAATGCCGTGGGTGGTACTGGATAAAAAAGACGGCAAAGCACTGGTTATCAGCAAATATGTGTTTGACTGTCAGGCATACCACAGCATTTTTTACAAAGTAAAATGGAACGATACTTCTATCTGCAAATGGCTGAACGGTGATTTTGCAGACAGATATTTTACTGATATTGAAAAAGAGAGAATCTGCCCGGTTTACATAGATAAAGATGCCACTCTTTTTATGGAAGAAAAACCGGAAACTGTGAAAAATTCACTTTTCTTCCTGAGTGTTGAGGAAGCTGCAAAATATTTCAAGACCGAAGAGGAAAGAACTGCGCGCATTACTGTTTTCGGCAAAAGAAAAATAATGTGGGCCACATTTGATGTATATGCACACTGGTGGCTGCGCTCTATGACTCAGGACGTATTGGGCAAAGGCGCTACATTTGTAAGACTTGACGGTGCTATCCAGACCCATGGCGGATATATTCTTTCCAATTCCTATGACGAGTTTTATGACCATTTTGGTGTAAGACCCGCAATGTATATCAATCTGTAACAGG
>JAFULT010000174.1 GCA_017483145.1 Oscillospiraceae bacterium
CCCAAAAGGAAAGAGATAAGACTTAAAAATTATAATTATGACAGTAACGGCAGTTATTTTATTACATTCTGTGTACAGGATAAAAAGCAGATATTGAGCAGCATACACGTAGGGGCGCTTCACGAAGCGCCCGCAGTGGAACTGACAGAATATGGAAAAGCAGTAAAGAATGTAATTGAAACTGCAGAGGAAAGATTTGGCATAAATATTGATGGATATGTGATAATGCCAAATCACGTTCATATTATAATTACAATACAAAAAGAAAGTTCAGAGCGGGCGATTCATGAATCGCCCCTACGGGGACGTTCGGTTATATCCAAGGCAGTGGGATATATAAAAATGAATTCATCAAAAGCGATTCATAATATAAATCCGGCAATAAAGGTATGGCAACGTTCCTATTACGACCATATAATCCGAAATGAAGCTGATTATATTGAAAAACTGAACTATATTCTGACTAACCCTGCAAAATGGGCTGATGATGAATACTGTATTCAATAAATATTGACTGAATTATAATTTGCCTTTGGCATTTGGGAGATAAAGTTAAAAATGATGGTAGACAATACAAGATATATAAACAAAGATATTGAAAAGGAAATGAAAGGCAGCTTTCTCAACTATTCCATGTCTGTAATCGTTTCCCGTGCACTGCCGGATGTGCGTGACGGGCTGAAACCTGTTCACCGCCGCATTCTGTATGCGATGTATGAAAACAATCTGGACTCAAGCCACGGCTTCCAGAAGTCTGCACAGACTGTTGGTGAAGTGCTGGGTAAATATCATCCGCACGGTGACGCATCTGTTTATGATGCCATGGTGCGTATGGCACAGGATTTTTCACTGAGATATCCACTGATTGACGGTCAGGGTAACTTTGGTTCCATTGACGGTCACCCTGCTGCTGCATACCGTTATACAGAAGCAAGAATGGAAAAAATTTCCGATGAAATGATGCGTGATATCGACAAGGAAACTGTTGATTTTGTAAACAACTTTGACGATTCACGCCAGGAACCGGGTGTGCTGCCAAGCAGAATTCCAAACCTGCTTATCAACGGTTCTTCCGGTATTGCTGTAGGTATGGCAACAAATATTCCGCCGCACAATCTGAACGAAATCTGTGACGGTATAGCATTTCTGATTGACAACCCGGAAGCTGACTTTGCACAGCTGATGGAATATGTGCCGGGCCCGGACTTTCCGACAGGCGGTGTGATTATGGGCAGAAGCGGCATCCGCAGTGCCTATGCAACAGGCAGGGGCAAGATTACACTGCGCGGCCGCACAGAAATAGAAACTGAAAAAGACGGCAGAAACACCATTGTTGTTACAGAAATTCCATATATGGTGAACAAATCAAGACTGATTGAAAGAATTGCCGAGCTGATAAAAGACAAAAAAATTGAAGGCATTGCTGACCTGAACGATGAATCAGACAGAGAAGGTATGCGAATTGTTATCAAACTGAAAAAAGATGCAATTCCGCAGATTGTTCTCAATCATCTTTATTCAATGTCAGAACTTCAGGTTACTTTTGGTGCCATTATGCTGGCTCTTGACGGCGGTGTGCCAAAGGTAATGGACCTGAAGACAATGATGCAGAAATATATTGACCACCAGTGTGAAGTGCTGGAAAGAAGAGCACGCTATGACCTGAGAAAGGCACTGGAAAGACAGCATCTGCTGGAAGGTCTGAAAATAGCCTGCGACAATATTGACGAAGTTATCAGAATTATCCGCGAAAGCTATGACAACGCAAAAGAAAGACTGATGGAAAGATTTTCCCTGTCTGATATTCAGGCAACTGCAATACTGAATATGCAGCTGAGAAGACTGCAGGGTCTTGAAATTGAAAAAATTGTTAATGAACTGGCTGAACTGGCAGAAAGAATTGCCTATTACAGGGAATTTATCGAAAGCCCGCAGATGATTCTGGCACAGGTTAAGGAAGATATCATTGCCATCAAGGAAAAATACGGTGATGAAAGAAGAACTGCAATTGAACATATCAGCGGTGAAGTGGATATAGAAGACCTGATTGCTGATGAAGAATGCATCTTCACATATACAAACCTGGGCTATATCAAACGCCAGCCTAAAGACACATATCAGGCACAGCGCCGTGGCGGCCGCGGTATCAGCGGTATGAGCCGCCGTGACGAAGACTATGTGCAGGAACTGTTTATGGGCAGAACACATAACTATATTATGTTTGCCACAGACAAAGGCCGTGTGTACAGACTGAAAGGTTATGAAATTCCGGAAGGTTCAAGACAGGCAAGGGGCGTAAACATTGTAAACCTGCTGCAGCTGCAGCCGGATGAAAAGGTGACAAATGTTATCCCGACAGAAGAAGGCTTTGACGGCAACCTGGTAATGGTTACAAAAGGCGGTATCATCAAACGTACACCTGTGGAAGAATACAAAAATGTAAGAAAATCCGGTCTTATTGCAATTACCCTTGACGAAGGGGACGACCTGGCATGGACAAGGGTGACAAGCGGCAAGGATGAACTGATTGTAGCCACAAAGAACGGCCAGGCAATCAAATTCAGCGAAGAAGATGTGCGTCTGGTGGGCAGAAGCGCCAGAGGTGTAAAAGCAATTGAACTGGATGAAGATGATATTGTTGTGGGTATGGGCATTGCAAAAGAAGGCACAAAACTGCTGACAATCACTGAAGACGGCAAAGGCAGAAGAACAGATGTTTCTGAATACCGTCTGCAGACCAGAGGCGGCAAAGGTGTAAGAAACTTTGACGTGGAAAAAGCAGGCTATGTGGCCGGTGTACGCATTGTAAATGACGATGATGATATTATTCTTATTTCTATGAGCGGTATCATTATCCGTATGCACGCCAGCGACATTGCTGTGCAGAGCCGTTATGCAAACGGTGTAAGGGTAATGCGTCTTGACCCTGAAGACAAGGCTGTGACATTTGCTGTGACAATGCGCGAAGATGAAGAAGAATCTTCTGAAGGCGAAGAAAACACAGATACTGTGGAAACAGCAGAAGAACTGACAACTGAAGAATAAATTTTAAGTGTGTGTAGGGGCTGATGCCTACATCAGCCCGTTAAAAAGGGACGATGTGGGCATCGTCCCCTACAGTTTTATTTATATTTAATAAAAATATTACTATTTGTATTATGATTTACTATTTTTACAGTGAAAAAGCCGGGCTGAAAGGGCTGATTAATCACAGAATTGTCAAAGACAGCCTGTATACTGAAAAGGAAAAAGCAGTTGAATACGGTCTGAAAAAACAGGGGAAACCTGTGGGATATATCTATAAATGCACACAGCTGGGGGGGCGGTATTTCAATAACGCCTACAAGACAGAGCACCCTGTGCAGATAACCGGCTGTGAAAAACTGGAGGATTTGGTATGAGTGAATGTATGGTTTGTGACAGAATAGAGCTGACAAAGAAAGGTGAAAACCCATATTTTGTACGCGAACTGGAGACAGGCTATGTGGTGATAGGGGACTATCAGCGCTTTGAAGGGTACACAGTTTTTATCTGCAAACAGCACGCCAGCGAGCTTTTTCAGCTGGAAAAAGATTTTAAGATGAAATATCTGGAAGAAATGAGCATTGTGGCACAGGCGGTTTACAATGCATTCCCTTGTGATAAAATACATTATGAACTGCTGGGTGTTGGAAATGGTGTGCATATGCACTGGCATATTTTCCCCCGCCGCGAAGGTGACAGCCCGGTGAAAGGACCGGTGTGGAAACTGCCAAAGGAAGAAATGTACAGTGAAAAGTACAAGCCATCACCGGAATATCTGGAACAGCTGAAAGATAAGCTGAAAGCGGAACTGGATAAATTAATCTGATATGGAATTACCCAAAAGGAAAGAGATAAGACTTAAAAATTATAATTATGACAGTAACGGCAGTTATTTTATTACATTCTGTGTACAGGATAAAAAGCAGATATTGAGCAGCATACACGTAGGGGCGCTTCACGAAGCGCCCGCAGTGGAA
>JAFULT010000175.1 GCA_017483145.1 Oscillospiraceae bacterium
CCAGTGAAGATACATAAGTATTTTCTCTTACAATTTCTTCTTTACCGTCTCCATCCACATCGCCGATAAAAAAGTATGGGCTGTATCGCAGAATATTGACGCTGTTGTCATTGTATGCATAGTTTGTATATATGGAGTATGTTTCTATATTGCCTTCCCGGTTATACTGATACGTATTGTATTCAAATCCGCCAAAATCTTCGCTGTCATAATCATCTGAAGGTTTTACGAAAGAACAGTTTACATTATCCGGGTATTGTTTATGATTCAGCGGCTCTTTTGAAACTGTAAATTCGGAATATGAATCAAGTTCAACATATTTGTCCCCTATAAAAACAGCTGTCATACGATAAACAGTATTTTTGTTGCCTGCGGGTAAAGACGTGTTGTTTTCTTCCTTTTCGCCCCAGGCCACATTGTCAGCTTCAACAATGGCACAATCCATACCATTGTATGTAAACAGCCAGGCGTGGGATATAACTGCAGGCACTTTTACTCCAAACAGTTCCTGCCGCTTTTTGTCAAAATAATCAAGCCATTTCTGCTGCGGTATTTCAGCTGAATCTTCCCTGTATCCGATATATTTTACATCAGCAGTGAAAACATCCCAATCACCGTTGGTTTTTGCGATTATGGCATCACCAAGTTTTTCATAGCCTGTTGAATCCGGGTGAAAGTAATCCTTTGCGTAAAGATTTACTGTATCTTTTCTTCCCCACGCATCATAGTCAACTTCGGGATAATATCCGTTTATTCCCCATCCTTTTTCTGTGTCGGCACGTCTGATCTGCTGACCATCAACTGTGTATGAAACAGGCTGATAATATACATCGCCATATCCTTCCCAAGGTGTAAAAAAATCCGTATCTATAAATGTATAAAGGATATTGTCAGATATTTCAACAGGCTGTTCTGTTTTTTCTGACTGTGATGAAGCCCTGCTTTCCCGCTGTGAAGAGGTACTGCCGGCCTCCATCTGTGTGGAAGATGAGGACTGTAGATTGGAATCAGCCTGTGATACATTGCCGCAGGCTGCAAGCAGTACAGCAAGCAATAATATTATAAAGTTGTTTATTTTCTTCAACATATATTCTGCTCCGGACATATAATTTATATATACAATACCACATTTTAAACATCATTTCATCAATTGTGACTAAACTGTTATTTTAAAAAAAACAACCTCCCGGCAGATGTATGTCGGGAGGTCTGATAATTATTCAGCCTGTTCTGCTGCCGGTGCAGTTGAATCTTTAGCAGGAACTGTTGTAGGAACAGGTTCCGGGGCAGGTTCCTGTACAGGAGGTGGGGCCGGGATTGTTACATCTGTGATAACCACCACACAGGAAGCTGACCGCCCGCCTATAGTCACTGTTACTGTGTCTGTAAGTGTGCCTGTGTCGCTGGTAAGGTCTGCTCTGGCTGTGATTGTGCCGCCGATTACTGTGACATAACCGTTGGCAGATGACCATACTGCTGTGGTATCAACACCTTCCGGTCTGTACGGATATGCCAGCACCGGTGTGGCTGTCAGAGTGGCCTGTGCGCCTGCTGACAGGGTGATATCAGCATTGGAAAGTGTTACAGCCCGCACATAGTTAGGTGGCTGTTTTACTGTGATTGTCACTTTTGCTGTATGGCTGCCTACTGTGCAGGTGATTTCTGCTGTACCGGCTGTATTGCCCACAACTGTGCCATCTACAACACTGGCAACTGCAGTGTTGCTGCTGGACCAGCTGGCTGTTTTGCTGTCTGTTGTATCCCGCGGAGTATAAACCACGTAAAGCTGTGTTTTATCCCCTTCATACAGCTCTGTATTGCCTGTGATGGAAATACCTGTAAGAGGTTTTGGGGCGCTTACAGTAAGTTTATGACTGGCTGTGAAGCCGTCAAGTGTGGCTGTGATCGTAACTGTGCCTTCTTTATGGCCGGTCACTTTACCGCCTGCCAGAACTGTGGCAACTGATTCATCACTGGAGGTCCATACAGCATTGTTTTTGTCTGCTGATGCCCCTGCCGGTGAAAGATTGAGGGCAAGCTGTGTTGTGGCGCCTGTCTGGATATTGCTGTCACCGGAGATTGAAATGCCCGCCAGTTTTTCTGTTACTGTAACGTTGCAGACTGCGTAGATTTTATCACCGAGAATAGATGCAATAATCTGTGTGGTGCCGCCGCTTACGCCTTTCAGCAGGCCATTTTCATCAATTGTGGCAATTGAGCTGTCTTCGCTGGTCCAGGTGATTTTCTTATCACCTTTAAAACCGGAAGAAATTTCAGCAGTCAGCTGTTTGGTTGCACCCTGTTCAACTTTTACATCTTTTACGGATTTGCCGTCTTCCTTTACCGCCACGCTTGCTTTGGCAAAGTTGGCTGTAATTACTATTTCTGTAACATTATCATCCACTTTAGGTACAGTAAATGTTACATTTTCACTTGTAGTGGAGGACAGACCTTCATAATCGCAGGACCAGCCTGTGAAGATGCCGCCGTTTTCAGTTACAGGCACTGCTGTAACCGCCTGTGAAGTGATGGTGCGTTTGATTTTCTGTTCAACTTCACCTTCAACCCTGCCGTATTCCAGGTCAGATGAACGGAACACAATCTTTATTCTTGTGCCGCGCACTGCAATAGGGTCTTCTGTGATAACGCCTGTTGGTGTTTCTTCCCTTTCAGGCACTTTTTTAAGCGGTTTCGGGCGGGTATCTTCTGTTATGTATGCGTGGGTGCGGAAGTATTCAAACATTGCATCCATACCCTTTTTGCTGAGATGAACGCCGTCACCGATTGTATAGTCTTTCTTTGCAAAACCTGTTTCTTTGTCCTTGAGAGCTTCTGCAGAGTTGATAAACTTGTAGCCTTCTTCCTTTGCCATTTCAGACAGAGCTTTGTTCATTTTGTCGATTGTCTGCATTGTAATGGCCAGATTTTCGCGTTCCTTGTCAACAGGTGGGATGGAGTTGATTATAATATCTGCGTATGGATAGGCCTTTTCTATAGCTTTGAGACCATCCTTGTACATCTTTATGAAATCTTCAATTTCAAAGCCTATTGTATTGTTTGTACCATATGTGATGATAATGCGCTGTGGCTGGATGATTTTTACAGCTGCAGGCACTGTAACAGGCTTGTCATAGCCTTTGAAATATGTCATTTCAAGGCTGTTTATATGCTGCATGCCCATAGAAACAGCCGCAACCACATTGTCCCAGGTGGTGTGACCGTATACCTGTGTACGCACAGTGTTGGAGTCGCCTATAAAAAGGGTGTTGTCTATATATTCCTGGCCGGCATCCTCTGTTTCTTCAAGGATGGTGTTGCCCAGCTGTTCAACATCAAGGGCTTCCCGGTCTTTGTCGTAGGACTGGTCAATTTCATTTTCCACATAATCATCCACAACATCGCCGTCTCTGCCGCCAAATGCCCCCACCAGAAGCACAAGTGCCAGCACAGCAACAGCCACCGCACCTGCAATCATACCGATATGCAGTTTGCTGCCGTTTTTTGCCTGGGTGATTATATAATTGATACTTTTGGAAATACTGTTTTTCTTATCAGGTTTTTTTGCCATTTTGAGTTCTCCGTAATAAGTTATATTTATCTTAATATACTATAAATCAGAAAAAAAATAAAGAAATTTGTTGTTTTATGACAATTCTTTCACTTTTTGTCAATATAATGATGACGAGAATATGGATTATGGAGGTTTTTCAATGGCTAACGAACTGCAACAGCTTGCTGAATGGACTTTTTTAATGGAAACAAAACCGCCAAAAGGCATACAGGATATATTGGTGGACGGTGAAGATGTGGTGTGCTGTTTTAAAACTGTACGTGATGTGGCTATATTTACCAACAAGCGTCTGATTGTAAGAGACACACAGGGTATGACAGGTATAAAGAAAGAGATCTACAGCCTGCCGTACAAAAGCATCAATATGTACACAACAGAAAATGCAGGTATTGCTGATATAAACACAGAAATTGAACTGTGGACCAGAATAGGCCGTTTCAAACTGAAGCTGAAACCCGGCGCAGATGTAAAAAAGATAGACAGGATTATTGCGACATATATTTTATAAGAAAAGCCCCGTATAGTGCGGGGCTTTTAATATTCAGGACTGCGCTCACTCTTCCTTTCCTGCAGATTCTTTTTCTCTTTGAAGGTTGGTAAGAAATATCGAAAAACGTTCTCCCATACCGTGTTGTCTGAATACTTCCACCCTTTCTCTATACCTTTTTTCTACAGGCATTGAAATCATACTGCGGGCATATTCCACCAGTTCCTCCGCTGACATATCTCTATGGTGATTCTTTTCCATTAAAAGCACACTCACTTTCTGTACCGGTAATAACTCAGCACTATAATCTTTTCAACATATATTTGCAAGTTATAATACTATTTTGCATCATTGTTCACAGCAACACTGCCATCATCAAATAAAGTCTCATCTGATTTTTCTGACGAGGTTTACCATTTACAAACATATCCCCGTCATAGACATCAGATATGATACCAAAGACTGCCATTTCTTTTACCGCTCCTTTACATTTTGACTGTATTGGTCGCTTTCAATCACAAAATACTCGCATAGTTTGCCTCTGCCTATTCTTTCTCTTCGGTTCTCTTCCGGTAATTTCCTGTTTTTACCAATTCCGCTATCGCTGCTCTGGCTCTCTGTTCCTCTTCGCCTGTCAATTCGTATTTCGGCTCCAGTCCGTACCTCTCCCTGATTTTGTTGTACAATTCTGGATTTGTTATTTTCTTTGCCATTCTCTACACCTACACTTTCTGCTTTAATGTTACCATTATCAGCAGACTTGTTGCAATGATGTTTTTTTGAGCTTTTCTTCTGCAACCAATGCGCTCTTGCGCTCTCCGCCAAACAGGCTCTTATTATTGGTTACACCTAAATATCCAACCAAGGCAAGGATTTTCCCCTGTGGTTATCAAAGAAAGACTTGGCCATGATAACATAGAAACCACACTGCAAACGTATTCACACCTCTACCCATCCACAAAAGAGGATGTTATCAGCACAATCCAAAAGGATTTCCGATAAATTTGTTATCATTTTCTTATCACAGCCCATTTTCAGACAAAATAAAAAACCCGTAAACCCACTATTTTAGCGGATTTACGGGTATTATTATATCTTTATTGGATTAAACCAGTTCGATGATTGCCATTTCAGCAGCGTCACCACGACGAGGGCCGATTTTGATGATTCTTGTGTAACCACCGTTGCGGTCTTCATATTTTGGTGCGATTTCGTCAAAAACTTTTTTTGCTACTTCTTCTTTTGTGATGTAGCTGTATACCTGTCTCTTTGAGTGCAGAGTATTTGTCTTGCCGAGTGTAATCATTTTTTCAGCCACTGCTCTAACTTCTTTAGCTCTTGTAACTGTTGTTTCGATTTTACCGTTTTCGAAAAGGTAAGTTACCATAGCTCTCATCATAGCTCTGCGGTGGTCGCTGGTTCTGCCAAGTTTTCTTGTGCCTGCCATGTGAGTCACTCCTTTACTGTTCTATATATAGACTAATCTTCTTCTTTTGGGAATTTGTAGCCAAGAGAAGCCAGCTTCTGCATAACTTCTTCAAAGCTCTTTCTACCGAGGTTGCGAACTTTCATCATTTCGGCCTCTGTTTTGTTTACAAGGTCTTCCACAGTATGGATGCCTGCACGTTTGAGGCAGTTGAAAGAACGAACTGACAGGTCGAGATCTTCGATTGTCATAGACAGTGTGTTTTCTGTCTTTTCTTCGTCTTTTTCTACCATTTTTGGCAGAGCAACGTCATCTGACAGACCTACAAAGAGGTTCAGATGTTCTGTAAGAATTCTTGCGCCGATACTCATAGCTTCGTTAGCATTGATTACGCCGTTTGTCCAAACTTCGATTGTCAGTTTGTCATAGTCAGTAATCTGGCCAACACGAGTATTTTCAACTGAGTAGTTTACTTTCAGGACAGGTGTAAAAATACTGTCTGTAGGCAGAACACCCAGTGTTGTATATTCCTGATTTTTCTTGTTCTTATCACCTGGAACATAACCGCGGCCTCTGTCGAATGTGAGTTCCATAACCAGTTTAGCGCCTTCGCTGAGTGTAGCGATGTGCCAGTCTGGGTTAAGGATTTCGATATCAGAATCTGTTTCGATAGAGCCTGCTGTAACTTCACATGGACCTGCTGCGTTGATGCGAACAGTTTTAGCTTCGTCACAGAAAAGTTTTGCTGTAATACCTTTTACATTCAGAACAATGTCTGTAACATCTTCTTTAACGCCGTTGATGAATGTGAATTCATGGAGAACGCCGTCAATTTTGATGCTTGTAACAGCTACACCCGGCAGGGATGAGAGAAGGATTCTTCTCAGTGAATTGCCCAGTGTAATGCCGAAGCCTCTTTCGAGAGGTTCTACAACAAATTTACCGTACTGTCCGTCTTCGGACAAAACCGCTGTTTCTATTCTTGGTTTTTCGATTTCTATCATTATTAAACCCTCCAACTATTATAAAAAAACTAAGGCTGCTTTTATAATTGCATTCCCAATGCCTGGGGTGTGGGTTATTTTGAGTAAAGTTCAACGATGAGCTGTTCTTCAACGTCAAGATCGATTTCTTCTCTTTCTGGCAGACGGTTGAAAGTAACTTTCAGTGCATCTGCGTCGAAAGACATCCACATTGGAACTGGTCTTGCGCTGTTGAGTTCAACATTTTCTTTGATTTTGTCACATGCTGTGCCGTGAACTGCGATAACATCACCTGGTTTTACGAGGTATGATGGAATATTTACTCTTTCACCGTTAACTGTGAAGTGACGATGTAAAACAAGCTGTCTAGCCTGACGACGGCTCATACCGAAGCCTGCACGATAAACAACGTTGTCCAGTCTGCTTTCAAGGATCTTAAGCAGATTTTCGCCTGCCATACCTGTTCTGTTTTCTGCCATTTCGAAGTATTTTGCGAACTGGCTTTCCAGAACACCGTAGTATCTTTTTGCTTTCTGTTTAGCTCTCATCTGAATGCCGTATTCAGAAGATTTCTTTCTTGCCTGACCATGCTGACCAGGTGCGAAGTTTCTTCTAGCCAGTGCACATTTGTCAGAATAACATCTTTCGCCTTTCAGGAAAAGTTTCTGACCTTCTCTACGGCACTGACGACATACTGCGCCTGTATATCTTGCCATTGTAATTCCTCCTATAAATTAAACGCGTCTTCTTTTTGGTGGACGACAACCGTTGTGTGGAATAGGGGTAACGTCCTTGATCATATTTACCTCTAAGCCTGCTGCCTGAAGAGCTCTGATTGCAGATTCTCTACCCTGGCCAGGACCTTTTACATATACTTCAACGGTTTTAAGGCCGTGTTCCATTGCTGCTTTTGCTGCTGTTTCGCTAACCATCTGTGCAGCGTAAGGAGTTGCCTGTCTTGAACCTCTGAAACCGAGGCCACCTGCACTTGCCCAAGAAATTGCGTTGCCCTGCATGTCTGTGATTGTAACAATTGTGTTGTTAAATGTAGACTGGATGTGTGCCTGGCCACGTTCAATGTTCTTACGCACAATTCTCTTACGAGAAGCTGTCTTTTTAACTGCCATTGCTATTTAGCCTCCTAAATTATTTCTTTTTGTTTGCTACTGTTTTCTTTGCGCCTTTACGTGTTCTGGCGTTTGTTTTTGTTCTCTGACCGCGAACTGGCAGACCTTTTCTGTGTCTGATACCGCGGTAGCAGCCGATTTCTGTCAGTCTCTTGATGTCCAGAGCTGTCTGTCTGCGAAGATCACCTTCTACAACAACCTGCTGAGCATCGATCTGATCTCTGATTGCCTGTACTTCATCATCTGTAAGGTCTTTTACTCTTGTGTCTGGATTTACACCAGCAGCCTCGAGAAGATTTTTAGATGTTGAAAGACCGATACCATAAATATAAGTAAGGCCGATTTCAACACGTTTTTCTCTTGGTAAGTCAACACCTGATATACGAGCCATATATCTTACCCTCCTGCTTAAATAATTGTCAGATTAACCCTGACGCTGTTTGTGTTTTGGATTTGAGCAGATTACCATAACTTTACCTTTACGTTTGATAACCTTGCACTTTTCGCACATTGGTTTAACGGATGGCTTTACTTTCATATTTGTAACCTCCTAATTGTATGCTTTCTTATTTAGAACGCCATGTAATGCGTCCTTTTGTTAAATCGTAAGGTGACATTTCAACTGTTACCTTATCGCCTGGTAAAATTCGAATGAAATTCATTCTGAGTTTTCCTGAAATGTGAGCAAGCAAACGATGACCATTTGCAAGTTCAACCTGGAACATAGCGTTTGGCATAGCTTCAACAACTGTGCCTTCCACTTCAATTACATCATCTTTAGCCATAATTATCCTCCTGTGTATTGGTCAGGCTGTATATAGCCTTTTTCAGATGCTTATTTACTTGCAAAGCCTCTGATTGCAATTTATACGGGGTTTTTATGACATGCTTAAAGCTTTTGCGCTTTGGATTTTCCAGCTTGTGGATCTTTCCATCCCGCAAAAAGCAATAACTGTCTATAAGCTCAACAACACAGAAATAACTGTCTTTGTCTTTGCCTGCCGTGGTCTTAACCACATCACCGATTGCCAGTTTCATTGAAATCACCAATCACATGAACGCGCAGTTAAGATAACCGGACCATCATTTGTGATAGCAATTGTATGCTCAAAGTGAGCAGACAGGCTGCCATCAACTGTTTTAACAGTCCAGCCATCCGGCATTACTTTGACTCTGGCTGTGCCTTCGTTGATCATAGGTTCAATAGCGATTGTCATACCTGAAACCAGACGCACACCACGGCCGGCTTTGCCATAATTTGGCACTTCCGGATCTTCGTGAAGGTCGCGGCCTACACCATGACCGATATATTCCCTGACAACGCCGAAGCCATTGTCTTCTGCATGTTTCTGAACAGCATAACCGATGTCACCTATTCTGTTGCCCGGTTTCGCAGCCGCAATCCCCAGATGCAGACATTCATTGGTGACACGCAAGAGCTTTTCAGCCACAGGGCTGACAGTACCTACCTTGAATGTATAAGCATTGTCTCCGTGGTAACCGTCTATGTAGGCGCCCACATCAACACTGACGATATCACCGCTTCTGATTATGGTTTTCTTTGAAGGAATGCCATGAATTACTTCATCATTGATGGAGATACATGCACTTCCTTTAAAACCACCATAGCCCAAAAACGAAGGTTTTGCGCCAGCAGCGATGATATAGTCGTGAATAAGCTTATCCAATTCATAGGTAGACATACCTGCGTTAATTTGTTCCCCGGCGTATTGTAACACATCCGCACTGATTTTGCAAGCTTTTTTTAACTTTTTAATATCTTCGGGGCTTTTAATAATTATCACAGATTATACTCCTAATGCTTTCAGTACCAGTTCAGTAGTTTTTTCCACACTCTGTTCGCCATCGATTTCTACCAGCAGACCTTTTGCTCTGTAGTAGTCTTCCAGTGGCTGTGTCAGTTTGTGGTAAGTTGTCAGGCGGTCAAGAACTGTCTGTGGTTCGTCATCCTTACGGATTGTAAGAGGCTGACCACATTTGTCACATACGCCTTCTACTTCACTTGGTTTGTATTTGATGTGGTATGAAGCACCGCAAGAGCACACTCTTCTGCCGCTTACGCGTTCGATGATTGTTTCATCTTTTACAACGATGTTCAGTGCCATATCAATTTTGATGCCCATTGCATCAATAGCTTCTGCCTGAGCGATTGTTCTTGGAACACCGTCAAGGATAAAGCCGTTTTTGCAGTCATCTGCTGCCAGTCTTTCATTTACAATACCGATGATTACTTCATCCGGTACCAGATCGCCAGCTTCGATAAATGCTTTTGCTTTCAGGCCCATTTCTGTGCCGTCTTTCATAGCCTGTCTCAGGATAGCGCCTGTGGAAATTGTAGGAATGTTCAGCTTTTCGCAAATGATTTCTGCCTGTGTGCCTTTACCGGCACCTGGAGCGCCTAATAATATCAGTTTCATAATTAGTAATCTCCTTTCAGATAACGGGTTTTTTCGTTATACAATTAATTATACTATATTCTGCAGAATAAATCAAGTACTAATTTAATCCTGCAGAATATTTTTTCAAGTATAAATTTTATTCAAGGAAGCCTTTGTGATGGCGCATTACCATCTGGCTTTCCAGCTGCTGTGTAACTTCAAGAGCAACACCAACAATGATGAGGATTGATGTACCGCCCAGCTGGATGTTTGTACCTGTAAGGTTGCCTGTGATGATTGGCAGCACTGCAACTACTACAAGGAACATAGCACCGATGAAAGTGATTTTGCTGATAACCTTTGCAATGAAGTCCTGTGTCATTTTGCCTGGACGGAAGCCCGGGATAACACCGTTGTTCTTACGCAGGTTGTTTGCAATTTCGATTGGATTGTACTGCATGGATACGTAGAAGTAATTGAATGCGATGATCAACAGAACGTAGCCGATTGCGTATACAATGCCGTTGTAGTCAAACACACCGAGAATTTTGTTTACAATTTCACTCTCAATGTTGAAAAACTCTTTGATTGTGCCAGGAATTGACATAATTGAACTGGCGAAGATAACAGGCATAACGCCGGACATATTTACCTTGATTGGCAGATATGTGCTCTGACCGCCCATCATTTTTCTGCCCACAACTCTCTTTGCATACTGTACAGGCAGTCTTCTTTCTGCGTTGTTCAGAACAACTGAGAAAGCGATTACCAGAACTGCGAAGATGAGAATCAGTGGAGCCATAATGAGATATTTTGTTTCACCGGCGATACCAGCCTGAATCATTGCAATCAGTGTTGTAACTGTTACAGACAGTCTGGAGATGATACCAGTGAAGATAATAAGGGAAATACCGTTGCCGATGCCCTTTTTATCAATTTGTTCGCCCATCCACATAAGGAGCATTGAACCGCCAACAAATGTTGAGATGATTACAACTGCTGCGAAAGTGCCTGCAAGACCTTCTGTGTAGATAAGAGCGTTGTTGTTTTTAAGCACAAAGTAATAACCGAAAGCCAGTACAAATGCGATTACAACAGCAACATATCTTGTAATCTTAGCGATTTTCTTTCTACCTTCTTCACCTTCTTTTGACAGGTTTTCCAGGTATGGAATAGCAACTGTCAAAAGAGTGATGATGATGGATGAGTTGATGTAAGGAACTACACCAAGGGCAAACAGAGTGGCATTGGCAAATGCACCACCGCTTATCATATTCAGATAACCAAGCATGCTGCCGCTGTCTGCAGCAATCATACTGTTGATAGCAGATGGCTGGATAAATGGTACTGCGATTGCGCAGCCCAGACGATAGAGCACCAGTACAACCAGTGTGAAGATGATCTTCTTTCTCAGATCGTCAATTTTCCATGCATTTTTAAATGTCTGTAACACTCTTATTTCACCTCTGCCTTTCCGCCTGCAGCTTCGATTTTAGCTTTTGCAGATGCAGAGAAAGCTTTCAGTTCAACTGTCAGTGGCTTTGTGATTTCGCCTCTGCCAAGAACTTTAATGCCGTCGTTTACTTTTTTAACAAGACCGCTTGCCACAACTGCTGCTTCATCAACAACACTGTTAGCTTCGAATCTTTCTTCAAGGTCACATACGTTGATAATAGCGTAGTTTGTTGCAAATACGCTGTTGTTAAAACCAACTTTAGGAAGTCTTCTCTGAAGTGGAAGCTGACCACCTTCAAAGCCTGCTTTCTTAGCGCCTGAACGTGCTTTCTGACCTTTGTGACCGTAGCCTGCTGTTTTACCGTTGCCGGAGCCATGACCACGACCTTTTCTTTTAGCAGCTTTATTTGAACCTGCTGCAGGTTTCAATTCATGAAGCATCATTTTTGTGCACCTCCCTGTTCTTACTTAACAACTTCAACCAGGTGAGAGATTTTTGCAATCTTACCCATTGTAGCTGCGTTATCTGGCTGAACTGTTACGTCGCCAACTTTTTTGAGGCCCAGAGCTGCTGCACAATCTTTCTGATTCTGAATGCGGCCTGCGAGGCTTTTAACAAGTTTGATTGTTACTGTAGCCATTTCAAAGTACCCCCTAATTAACCTAATACTTCTTCAACGCTCAGACCGCGAAGTTTTGCAACTTCTTCAACAGTTCTAACAGATGCAAGACCTGCTACTGTTGCAGCAACAACGTTGCCTGGGTTTCTAGAGCGGAGAGATTTTGTACGAATATCTTTGATACCTGCTGCTTCCAGAACGGCACGAACTGCACCACCTGCGATAACACCAGTACCAGGAGCAGCTGGTCTCATAAGGATTCTTGCTGCGCCGAATGCACCAACAGTTTCGTGTGGAATTGTTGTGCCTTTCATTGATACTCTAACTAAATTTTTTCTAGCATCTTCAACACCTTTGCGGATTGCTTCAGGTACTTCAGCTGCTTTACCTATACCATAACCTACGATACCGTCGCCGTTACCAACTACGATAAGAGCTGAGAACTTCATTACACGGCCGCCTTTAACGGTTTTTGATACACGATTGATTGATACTACCTTCTCCTGAAGGTCAAGTACGCTTGCGTCAATTCTTTCCATTGTATCTCCTCCTTACAGCACTAAGCCGCCTTCACGGGCGCCTTCTGCCAATGCTTTAACACGACCATGATAGATGTAGCCGCCACGGTCAAACACTACTTCTGTAATGCCTTTTTCAATAGCTCTTTTTGCTACTGTATTGCCAACTGCTTTTGCAGCTTCGATGTTACCGCCATTGCCTGTAAAATCTTTGTCCATTGTTGATGCGCTAACAAGTGTTACACCTGCAACGTCATCAATGATCTGAGCATAGATGTGCTTTGAGGAGCGGAAAACATTCAGACGAGGACGTGCTGCTGTGCCGCTGATTTTTCTACGAACTCTTGCATGTCTTCTCAGTCTTGCCTGGTTACTGTTTGGTTTCTTTACCATAATTAGCTCACTCCTTTATTATTTACCTTTACCTGTTTTACCTTCTTTGCGGATGATGTATTCGCCTACATAACGGATACCTTTACCTTTGTAAGGTTCTGGTGGACGTTTTTCGCGAATTTCTGCCGCAACCTGACCAACTTTCTGTTTGTCAATACCGATAACTTTGATTTTGTTTGCGTCTGGGCATTCAAATTTGATGCCTTCAACTTCTGGGATGATTACCTGATGTGAGTAACCAAGGTTCATAACAAGGTTTGTACCCTGTTTTGCAACTCTGTAACCTACACCGATAACTTCCAGTTCTTTAGAGAAGCCTTCGGAAACACCTGTAACCATGTTGCTGATAAGTGTTCTTGTAAGACCGTGCAGTGCTTTGGATTCGTTTGTGTCATCTGGACGGGAAACTACTACATTGCCGCCTTCAACAGCGATTGCCATTTTAGCGTGGAATGTGGAATCAAGTGTTCCCTTAGGGCCAGCAACTGTAACTTTATTTCCATCAACTGTAACATTTACACCTGCTGGAATAGCGATGGGTTTTCTTCCTATTCTCGACATAACTATTTACCCCCTTACCATACAAAAGCGAGAACTTCGCCGCCCACATTTTCTTTGCGGGCTTTTTTGTCTGTCATAACGCCTTTTGGTGTTGAAATGATAGCTGTACCGATACCTTTCATTACCTTTGGCATATCTTCGCAGCTTGTGTAGATACGAAGACCTGGTTTAGAAATTCTGCGCAGGCCTGTGATTACAGGAGCGCCTGTTTCTGTATATTTCAGAGTGATTGTAATAACACCCTGTTTGTTATCTTCAGCCACTGTGTAGCTTTTTACGTAACCTTCTTCAACAAGAATCTGAGCAATAGCTTTTTTCATGTTGGATGCAGGTACGTCAACTGTTGCATGTTTTGCCTGAGAAGCATTTCTGATTCTTGTCAGCAGGTCTGCAATTGGATCAGTGATATTCATATTTGCCTCCTATTAAATTTAAAAGTTTTGATTACCAGCTAGCTTTCTTTACGCCAGGGATTTCGCCTTTGTAAGCGAGTTCTCTGAAGCAGATACGGCAGATGCCGTATTTTCTCAGATAAGCATGTGGTCTGCCACAGATTTTGCATCTGTTGTATGCTCTTGTTGAGTATTTAGGTTCACGCTGCTGCTTAACCTTCATTGATGTTTTTGCCATTGTTTACTTCCCCCTTCTTAGTTTGCGAATGGAGCGCCAAGAGCTTTGAGCAAAGCTTTTGCTTCTTCATCTGTCTGAGCTGTTGTTACGAATGAGATATCCATACCACGCAGAGCGTCGATTTTATCATATTCGATTTCAGGGAAGATCAGCTGTTCTTTGATACCGAAAGAGTAGTTGCCTCTGCCGTCGAAAGAGTTGCCATTGATACCATGGAAGTCTCTTACACGTGGGAGTGCTACGTTGAACAGTCTGTCAACGAATTCGTACATTCTTTCGCCACGAAGTGTAACTTTAACACCGATTGGCATACCTTCACGGAGTTTAAAGTTAGCAACTGATTTTTTAGCGTTACATACGATTGGCTGCTGACCTGTGATTTTTTTGATATCAGCTACAACTGCATCGATAACTTTGCTGTTGTCTTTTGCTTCGGAGCAACCAACGTTGATTACTACTTTATCCAGTTTTGGAATCTGCATTACACTTTTGTAGTTGAACTGCTTCATAAGAGCAGGAGCAACTTCGTTTACATATAATTCTTTGATGTTAGACATTTAAAAGTTCCTCCTTTTCTCTTAGATTTCAGCACCACAGTGCTTGCAAATACGAACTTTTTTATCGCCTTCAATTTTGTGGCCTACTCTTGTAGCTTTGCCACATTTTGGACATACTGGCATTACTTTGCTTGCGTAGATTGCACCTTCTGCATCTACGATGCCGCCTGTTTCGCCCTGGCGTCTTGGTTTAACATGTTTTTTAACCATGTTAAGACCTTCA
>JAFULT010000176.1 GCA_017483145.1 Oscillospiraceae bacterium
AGAGTATTTGAAGAAGAAGCACGCAAACTGGAAGGTGTTGAATTCCTGGCACAGGGCACAATCTATCCTGACATTCTGGAATCAGACGGCGTAAAGGCACACCACAATGTAGGCGGTCTGCCTGAAGATATGAAATTCGGTCTTGTTGAACCTGTAAGACTGCTGTTCAAGGACGAAGTACGTGTAGTGGGCGAAGCACTTGGTCTGCCACACGGTATGGTATACCGTCAGCCATTCCCAGGTCCTGGTCTTGGTGTGCGCTGTCTGGGTGCAATCACACGTGACAGACTGGAAGCAGTGCGTGAATCAGACGCTATTCTCCGTGAAGAATTTGCCAAAAACGGACTGGAAGGCAAGGTATGGCAGTATTTTACAGCTATTCCTGACTTCAAATCAGTTGGTGTAAAAGACGGCAAGCGCACAGAAGCATGGCCTGTTATTATCCGTGCTGTGAACACAGTGGATGCAATGACAGCAACAGTTGAAGAAGTGCCATATGAACTGCTGAAACACATCACAGAAAGAATCACTCACGAAGTTGAAGGTGTAAACCGCGTTCTCTTTGACCTTACACCAAAGCCAGTGGGCACAATTGAATGGGAATAAAAATTTGCATATCCAAAGCCCTGCACAGCAGGGCTTTTTTGTTTGTTCCGTGTTTAAAATTTACTTTTAAACGGTTAACTTTTTAACAAAAATCGATTAAAAAATATTTATTTATGAGCGAAAATTACAAATTTGTTACAAAATATCGACAAATATGGCAAAGTGCCTATTTTTCCTTCATTTATTGTGCAAACCATACAAAAAAATATAAAAATTAGAATATTGTTAGTTAAAATATACAAAAAACTGTGTTGACATAACCATTTATCGGTGTTAAGATATAGTTAATCTATGTGTTCATTTACACTAAAAAACCAAAAATGAGCACAGAAAATAAGAAAGGAAAAAACACAATGAAAAAAGTATTGGCACTTCTCATGGCAGTTGTTATGATGTTCTCTCTCGTTGCTTGCGGCGGCGGTGAAACAGGTGGCGAAACAGCAGACGTTACAACATACAAAGTTGGCGTTGCTATCTACCAGTACAATGACAACTTTATGACACTTTACCGTAACGAAATCGCTGACTATTTCAAAACTCTTGAAACAGATACAGTTAAATATGATGTAACATTCGTTGACGGCAAAAACTCAATGGACGAACAGTCCAACCAGATTGATACATTCATCACACAGGGTATGGATGTTATCATCTGTAACCTTGTTCAGACATCTTCAGCTGAAGTTATTATTGACAAAGTTGTAGCTGCTGACATTCCACTGGTTCTCATCAACCGTGAACCACTTGGCGACAATGGTGACGAATCTTATGCAGGTATCCTTGACAACCCAACAGTTTGTTACGTTGGTGCAGACGCTCGTCAGTCCGGTACATACCAGGGCGAAATCGTTCTGTCTCTGGAAGACAAAGGCGATATCAACGGCGACGGTACAGTTAAGTATATCATGATCATGGGCGACGTTGAAAACCCAGACGCACAGTACAGAACAGAATTCTCTGTTAAAGCTCTGACAGATGCTGGCGTTAAAGTTGAATGTCTGTATCAGGATACAGCAGCTTGGGACCAGACAAAAGGTCAGGAACTGGTTGCTAACGCTCTGACACAGTTCGGCAAAGACATCGAAGTTGTTTTCTGTAACAACGACGGTATGGCACTGGGTGCAGCACAGGCTCTGAAAGATGCAGGCCGCGTAGTTGGTGAAGATGTTTACCTCCTGGGCGTTGACGCTCTGACAGAATGTGTTGAAATGGTTGGCAATGGCGAAATGACAGGTACAGTTCTGAACGACCATATCGGCCAGTCACACGCAGCAGTTGATGTAGCAGTTAAAGCTCTCAACGGTGAAGCTATGGATAACTACTACTGGGTTAACTATGTAAAAGTTGACAAAGCATACGTTGACGCACAGTAATATCTGATTTATCCGGTTAATAAAAAGGCGAGATTACCCCTCGCCTTTTTACCGATATATAAGGCTTTAATCTGAGTATTATGCAGTAAGCAATTATTGCATTTTACTGAGATTAAATTTCTCAGCAAGAAATATAACATAAATAAGGAGGATCACTCTATGCAAGAATATCGCCTTGAGATGCGCGGTGTATGTAAGTCTTTTCCGGGTGTAAAAGCCCTGGACCATGCACAGCTGCGCCTGCGTCCGGGCACTGTACATGCACTGATGGGTGAAAACGGTGCTGGTAAATCCACACTGATGAAGTGTATGTTCGGTATTTATGAAATGGACGAAGGTGAAGTATTATTTGAAGGCCAGCCGGTCAAAATCAATGGCCCGCTGGAAGCACTGGAAATGGGTATTGCAATGGTTCACCAGGAACTGCAGCCCATCCCTGCCCGTACAATTGGTGAAAATATTTTCCTTGGCCGTTATCCGATGAAAAAATTCCTGGGTATCATCCCTATGGTTGACCACGACAAAATGTACGAAGATACAGCAGCACTGCTGAAAAAAGTTCGTATGGAATTTGATCCTAGACGGATGCTGGGCACATTGTCTGTTTCTCAGATGCAGTCTGTTGAAATTGCAAAGGCAGTATCTGCCAACTGTAAGGTTCTTATTCTGGACGAACCTACATCTTCCCTTACACAGAATGAAGTTGAAGCTTTGTTCAGAATTATTGAAGACCTGAAAGCAGAAGGCGTTTCCATTGTTTATATCTCACATAAAATGGACGAAATCCTCCGCATTTCTGACGAAGTTACAATCATGCGTGACGGTCAGTATGTAGGTACATGGGATGCTAAAGAACTGACAACAGATATGATTATCACCAGAATGGTTGGCCGTGAACTTACAAACCTGTATCCGCCAAGAGAAAATGTACCTGGCGAAGTTGTGTTTGAAGTTGAAGATTTCATATCCATCAACCCACGTTCTTTCCGCAATATAAATTTCAATGTTCGCAAAGGTGAAATCCTGGGTGTTGCCGGTCTGGTTGGTGCACAGCGTACAGAACTGATGGAAGGTATCTTCGGCATCCGTTCACATGCCAAAGGTGCTATCAAGTATCAGGGCGCGGAAATGAAAATCAACCGCCCTAAAGATGCCATCGACAATGGTATTGCCATGCTGACAGAAGACAGACGTGCCACAGGTATTATGGGTGTTCTGTCAATTGCAGACAATATTTCCATTGCTTCCCTTAATCAGTATCTTGACTATGGTGTTATGATTAATGACAAAAAGGTTGAAGAGCTGGTACAGGACAACATCAAAAAGATGAACACAAAAACTCCATCCAGCAAAACACAGATTCAGTCACTTTCCGGTGGTAACCAGCAGAAAGTACTTATCGGCCGCTGGCTGGCAAACAATCCTGATGTTCTTATCCTTGATGAACCTACACGCGGTATCGACGTTGGTGCCAAGTACGAAATTTATACAATTATTGCCGACCTTGCAAAACAGGGTAAAAGTATCATTATGATTTCCAGTGAAATGGCTGAAATTATCGGTATGTCAGACAGGGTTATGGTTATGTGTGACGGCCGTGTAACAGGCTTTATCGATGGCAAAGATGCCACACAGGAAAACATTATGGAACTGGCAACTCAGTTCGAATAAGGAGGATTACATAATATTATGAAAACTAAAGAATCTATTCCGCATAAAATTCTTGCGTATTTAAAAGGTAACCCGATTGTTGTTATTCTTGCAGTTGTAAGTATCGCAGTTGGTTTTACAGTTGATAACTTTTTCTCATTCAGAAACTTTAACAACCTGGCATCAAATACATCAGTTCGTTTCCTGATTGCCCTTGGTGTTTCCGGCTGTCTTATCACAAAAGGTACAGACCTTTCCGCAGGCCGTCAGGCCGGTCTTGCTGCTTGTATCACAGCTGCACTTATTCAGCGTGCTGATTATGCAGGCAAACTGTTCCCAAATGTTCCTGAAATGAATATGTGGGTTGTACTTGCTATCGTTCTGGTAATTGGTGCTGTTATCGGTTGTATCAACGGTCTTATTATTTCCGTACTGAATGTTCCACCATTTATCGCTACACTGGGTACACAGACAATCATCTATGGTATTGCCCTGGTATTTACAGATGCTCAGCCTCTGGGTGGTTATCAGAAAGTGTTTACAGAAACAATGAGCAAAAAATTCCTGGCAATCGGTGGTTATGAAGGCATTCCTATTTATCTGATTTTTGCTGTAATTTTCGGTCTGGTATTCTGGTTCCTGTACAATAAAACAACATACGGTAAATATATGTACGCTATCGGCGGTAACGAAAATGCTGCTGAAGTTTCCGGCGTAAATACAAGAAAATCCAAAATCCTTATCTACACACTGGCTGGCTTTATGTATGCATTTGCAGGTTTCCTGCTGGCAGCTAAATCCGGTGGCGCAAACTCCGGTCTCGGCCAGGGTTATGAACTGGAAGCTATCGCCGGCTGTACAATCGGTGGTGTTTCCACAACTGGTGGTATCGGTACTGTTGGCGGCATCCTTATCGGTGTTCTTGTATTTGAACTTCTCAAAGTTGTTCTGCAGTTCCTTGGTGTTAACCCATACTATAATAATATCGTTCAGGGTCTTGTTATCGTAGTGGCTGTTGCAGTTGACATCCGCAAATACGTTAAGAAAAAATAATGGAAAACAGACAAAACACAGAAGAAATCATCGAAGAAGTTATTCTTGAAGATGAAGAAGACATTCTCGAAGATTATATAGATATTTATGACATTTCCGACCTGGACACATCAAAACCAATGTGGCAGCAGATGAAAGAACAGCAGTATGACAAGCTGAATATCACAGTCAAGCAGTTGGATATTATAATCGGCGTGTGTGTAGCAGGGCTGATTATAGTTGGTATCCTTATAGGTCTGGAAGCAACAGGTATTATTTGATTACTGTTATATATGACTGCTACTTTTATGTGGCAGTCATATTTTTATAATTATATATTTAGAGGTATATTATGTCCTACGTTAACCCACATTTTGAAAAAATCTTTGGCGAAAAAGCTACATATGTTTTTTCTGCACCAGGCAGAACAGAACTTTCAGGCAACCATACTGACCACCAGCATGGCTGTGTTCTTGCGGCTGCCATCAACCTTGAAATGCTGGCATGGGTGCGCAAAACAGATACAGACCTTATCCGTGTAATGTCAGAAGGCTATCCAATCAGCGTGATTGACCTTAAGGATATGGATATTAAAGAAGAAGAAAAAAACACAACAAATGCCCTTATCCGTGGTGTGGCTGCAAAGTTTATGCAGATGGGCTGTGAAGTAAAAGGCTTTGACGCATATGTGACATCCACAGTTCTGCCGGGCAGTGGCCTGTCCAGTTCTGCAGCGTACGAAACACTTATCGGTACAATTATAAATCATCTGTATTATGGTGCAAAAGCAACCGCAGTTGAAGTGGCACAGATTGGCCAGTGGGCAGAAAATGTTTACTTTGGTAAACCTTGCGGACTTATGGACCAGACAGCTTCATCTGTTGGTAATATTATCAGCATCGATTTTGCAGACACAGCAAACCCAATCGTAGAAAAAATTGACTTTGATTTTGACAGCGCAGGCTATGCACTGTGTATTATCGACTCTGGCGCAGACCACGCTGACCTGACAGACGAATATGCAGCAATGCCTGGCGAACTGAAAAAAGTTTGTGCATTTTTTGGTAAAGAGTTCCTGCGTGAAGTTGACGAAGATGAATTTTACAGAAATATTGCAGCAGTGAGAAAAGAAACAGGTGACAGAGCCGTACTGCGTGCAATCCATGTGTTCGAAGAAAACAAACGCGTTGCAAAACAGGTAGAAGCATTGAAAAACAATGACTTCGAAACCTTCCTTAAATATGTAACAGAATCAGGTCTTTCATCATGGAGATTCCTGCAGAATGTTACAGTTGCAGGCCGGATAGCACATCAGGAAGTTGCTTTTGCTCTTGCAATTGCTGAAAAACTTCTCAAAGGTAAAAAAGGTGCATGCCGTGTACACGGTGGTGGCCTTGCCGGTACAATCCAGGCGTTTGTACCACTGGCAGACCTTGAAGAATTCAAAGCCGGTATGGAAGCTGCCCTTGGCGCAGGTAAATGCCACGTTCTTGCAATCCGTGCAGATGGCGGTGTACTTGTAGAAGAAGGTGAATTTTAATGACTGATTCCTACATTCTTGCATTGGTAAATTATGCTCTTGACAATCAGCTGATTGAAAAAGAGGACTATACATATGCTGTAAATGCTGTGCTGGAAGTTATGCAGCTGGACAGCATTGACCTGTCAGCTCAGCCGGCAGAAACAGACAGCCTGGAAGAAATACTGAATTATCTTATACAGGATGGTGTTAAACGCGGCATAGTTGATGACAACTTCACTGCATATGACCTGTTTGACACAAAACTGATGGGTGTGTTTACACCATTTCCAAGCCAGGTAAGAAAAACTTTTGCATCACTTTACAAAGAAGATTCTGCAAAAGCAACTGACTGGTATTATAACTTCTCAAAAGCCACCAACTATATCCGCACAGAAAGGGTGGCAAGAGACAAAAAGTGGACATATGACTGTGAATACGGCCAGCTGGACATTACAATCAATCTTTCCAAACCGGAAAAAGACCCGCGTGCCATTGCAGCGGCAAAAAATGCACCACAGTCTGACTATCCTAAATGTCAGCTCTGTGCTGAAAACGAAGGCTATGCAGGCAGGATGAACCACCCTGCAAGACAGAACCACAGAATTATCCCTGTAACAATAAATAATTCAGACTGGTTCTTCCAGTATTCACCATATGTTTACTACAATGAACACTGCATTGTTTTCAATGGTCAGCATGTTCCTATGAAGATTGAAAAAGCCACCTTCGGGAAACTGCTGGACTTTGTAAAACAGTTCCCACATTACTTTGTAGGTTCAAATGCAGACCTGCCAATCGTAGGCGGTTCAATTCTCAGCCACGACCATTTCCAGGGCGGCAACTACACCTTTACAATGGCAAAGGCAGGCATTGAAAAGGAACTTGCTTTCAAAGGTTTTGAAGATGTGCAGGCAGGTATTGTAAAATGGCCTATGTCCGTTATCCGCCTCTCATCTCCGGACACAGACAGACTGATTGAACTGGCAGACAAAATACTGCTGGCCTGGCGTGAATACACAGACGAAGCAGCTTTTGTGTATGCATACACAGATGGTGTGCCGCATAACACAATCACACCTATTGCCCGCAAAAAAGGCGATAATTTTGAACTGGACCTTGTACTGCGCAACAACATCACCACAGAGGACAGACCGCTGGGTGTTTATCATCCAAACTCAAAACTGCACCATATCAAGAAAGAAAATATAGGTCTTATTGAAGTTATGGGTCTTGCGGTTCTGCCGGGCAGACTGAACAAAGAGCTGGCACAGCTGAAAGATGCTGTTCTTGCAGGCGCTGATATCCGCGGTGACGAAGCACTGTCTGTTCACGCAGACTGGATAGATGAACTTAAAGCCCAGTACACATTTGATGAAAACAACACTGAAGAAATTCTGAAACAGGAAGTGGGCAAAGTTTTCAAACAGGTGCTGGAAGATGCCGGTGTATACAAATGCACAGATGAAGGCAAAGCAGCATTTATGCGCTTTGTTGATACAGTAAATAAATAGCACATAAGGCACAGCAGACAGCTGTGCCTTGTTGTTTTGCGGTTGTTGTGATATTATGGGTAAAAAATCAGAAGGGAAATACAATGAAAGAACTGAATGAATTTCAAGAAAAGTTTATGCAGGAGATAGCCGCCATACAGGAAGAAACTGTGCAGATTGCTCTTGCTGCAAATGGAGATGATTCCCTGCAATCAGATTATTATAGTTTTACCGCAGAAACCATAATTCGCATTATGGAACTGCTGGACGGTTATCGCAACAGCGATATGGGCAAAATAAGCATAACCTGTGAAAAAACAGGGGAGCAGTTGAAAGATAATCCATACATAGAACTGCACGATATGGTGTGTGACTATCTGAAAGGCATATAAAAAGGACTTATGTATGAACATAAGTCCTTTTTGATTATTGCAATTCAAAATTATTCCAGTGCTCTTTTTCTTCTGCCAGCAGTTCTTTGGCTTTTGCAACTATTGAACCTGCAATAGTAACAGTGCCTTCGTGGGAAAAATATATTGCCCAGGAAAAATCCTTGTCAGTGTAAAAAACTTCAGAACCATAATATTCATCCAAATCATTTGTTTCGGCAAAGTTTTGTGTCTGATAAAAATTTTCTCCATAACAATATAAATGGGTTTGGGGCAAATCGATTATCTGTTCAAACTGCTTTTTATATGGCTTGAAATAATCGTACATAATATAAAATTTTTCCACAGATTCAATTTGGACGTTTTCAAGCGGATACCAGTGTGCTGTGTCACCATACTTCCATACAGAATAAAATCTGTCTCTCAATATAACAGCTTCTGCACCAACAACCATTCTTTCATATGGAATATCTGCCACATCAAGATCTTCGTATCCGGATAAAATATTGTCCATATATTCAGAAAACTCCCGTATCGTTTTATTGATAATATTTTTTTCAAATCTGTTTTGGGGCTTCAAAGCAGATGTACTGCAATGAACATTAATAAAATAGGATATTTCTCTTTTTAAACTGTCGGTGTTTTCAATAGGTATATCTATAAGTGTGGATAGCTTGAATTCTATTAGGTCTGCAATCTGAGAATTTATATATGTCTTTTTGAAATATTTTTTATATGGGGCACGATTTTTCCTGCACCATATTTTTAAATGATTTATCAGATTGTTGTAAGTCATAAAACACTCCGGTTAAATTTTCATTTGAAATGATTTTAAACTATTCATGCAACTCCAGGGGCAGTCCGTCAGGGTCTTTGAAAAATGTCATTTTTTTGTTTGTAAATTCGTCCACTCTCACAGGCTCTGTTTCAATGCCCATACCATTCAGCCATTTTACCACAGGCTCTATTTCTTCCACATAAAATGCCAGATGGCGCAGGCCGTTTGCCTCCGGATTCGTGGGGCGGGCCGGGCGGCCTTTTATGCCGAAAATTTCCAGCTCGCAGTCTCCAAGTTTCAAATCCAGCTTCCAGTCCTGTCTTTCTTCAAGCCAGTTTTCTCTGATAATTTCAAACCCCAGTTTGTTTACATAAAAATTTTTTGATTTCTCATAATCAGAAACGATTATGGCAATGTGATGTATTTTGTTCAGCA
>JAFULT010000177.1 GCA_017483145.1 Oscillospiraceae bacterium
AGGAGGTTTTTTTATTACTGTTTGCCTTCTTTTACACCTTTTGCCCCAAGCACGCTGGTAATGGTGCCAAAGAATATTTTCACATCATTTACAAATGTGATGTTTTTTGCATAGTCGCCGTCATATTTTGCCTTCACATCGATAGGCAGTTCATCTCTGCCCATTATCTGTGCCAGACCTGTAAGCCCCGGACGCACATCATTTGCACCATATCTGTCGCGTTCTTCAATAAGGTCAAACTGGTTCCACAGGGCTGGACGAGGGCCGATAATTCTCATTTCCCCCACAAGGATATTCCATATCTGTGGCAGTTCATCAAGGCTGGATTTGCGCAGAAAACGGCCGATTTTTGTAATTTTGCTTTCAGGGTCTGCCAGCAGATGTGTAGGCACATCCTTTGGCACATCGGCATACATTGTTCGGAATTTCAGTATCTGAAAATGCTCTTTTCCCTTTGCCACTCGTTTCTGTTTGAACAGGACAGGACCTTTTGAATCCAGCTTGATGGCGATTGCAATAACAAGCAATACAGGAGAAAGCACCAGCAGACCGATGGCTGACAGCACAATATCAATCAATCTTTTAAAAAATTTATTATACATAACAATCTCTTAATAATTAACTATTTCATGGTTGAATGTAGGAACCATAACCTTGATTTTTTTCAACAGACGTTCGCGGTCATTTTCATATGCCACGGCCTTCAGCTCCAGCAGGTCAGTAAAGAAGCGGTCAGCATCCATTTTAAGCGGAGAGCCGATAAAGATTTTACTGTTGGCTGTTTTGCGCACACCCTCTTCGTCCTGCAGCAGTTCTTCAAACATTTTTTCGCCCGGGCGCAGACCTGTGAACACAATATCAATGTCCTTGTATGGAATAAAACCGGACATCTTGATAACATTTTCTGCAAGTGTAACGATTTTAACAGGTTCGCCCATATCAAGTACAAAAATTTCACCGCTCTTGTCACCCATAGCACCTGCTTCCAGAACAAGGGAAACAGCTTCCGGAATTGTCATAAAATAGCGGACGATATCCGGGTGTGTAACTGTGAGAGGACCGCCTTCTGCCAGCTGGTCTTTGAACAGAGGCAGAACAGAACCGTTTGAACCCAGAACATTGCCGAAACGTACAGCAACAAATGTGGTTGAACCGTCGCTGCTGGCGGCGATATTCTGAACAATCATTTCACAGATTCGTTTTGTTGCACCCATAACATTTGTAGGGTTAACAGCCTTGTCTGTAGATATGAGAACAAATTTTTCCGCACCATATTTTTCTGCACAGAGAGCACAGTTATAAGTGCCGAAAACATTGTTTTTAACAGCTTCTTCCGGAGCATCCTCCATAAGCGGAACATGCTTGTGGGCTGCTGCGTGGAACACAACATTTGGTCTGAATTCTGCAAAAAGATCGTCCATTTTCTTGGTATCACGTACGGAAGCAATGCGTACTTCCATATTCAGGTTGCCGTTGTATTTGCGTTTCAGTTCCTGCTGAATAGCATATGCAGAATTTTCATAGATATCGATGATAACCAGCTGTTTAGGACCGATATCAGCAATCTGTCTGCAAAGCTCGCTGCCGATAGAGCCGCCGCCACCGGTAACAAAAACAATTTTGTCCCTGATGATTTTTGTGGCTTCATCAGGAAGGATAACAGGGTCACGGCCAAGCAGGTCTTCAACCTTGATATCTGTGATACGGCTGGCCAGGTCTTCGCCGTCTTTGATAAGCTTTACAATGTCCGGCAAAGTTTTGATATTACAGTTAGTCTGTGAACAGATATCCAGAATGCGCTTTTTGTTCCGGCCATCCAGTGTAGGAATTGCAATAAGGATGGTATCAATCTGGCACTGCTGTACCAGTTCCGGTATGTCCTCTGTTGTGCCAAGAATTTCCACACCGATAATACTTCTGCCCTGTTTGTTCTTATCGTCATCAACTGCTGCGATAACATTCATTTCCTGTGATGAGTTTTTGTTGAGTTCGTGAAGCAGTGTGGATGCTGCATCACCTGCACCCACCAGCAGAACGCGTCTGCGTTTTTTGCCGAATGCATTGATTTTTGTGTTTCTGTACATTCTGTAGGTAAGACGGGTGTACAGTGTAAGGGATGATGCAAATGCTGCTGAAAGCGCATAAACAGAAATCGGCAGGCGTCTTTCTTTGAAAATCATAAGTGAAATAACAACAAAGGCTATTACCGCTGTAACACTTGATGCAGCACATCGGAAAAATTCTACAATTTCTGCATATCTCCACAGACTGTCGTACATACCTGCTGTGTAGAAAATAATGCTGTAGCAGGATACAAACAGAAAACAGCTGGAAATCATAAGGCTGAGATAAATATCTGCATCGGCCTTCCAGCTGATGAGTGTCCATGTGAAAAGATATGCCCCGCATATTACCACGACGTCTACCAGAAACAGTATGAGACGGCGGTAACGGGAAATTAATTTACTTATATTACCAGGCATATATGCCTCCTAAATGCATATGTAATCATTATAATATTTTACAACATTTTAACACAATAATCAATCAAAAACCCCATTTATTTTTATTTATCTACATTATTATTGATTATAAAACAGCATTATTATATAATTATCGACAGAAATATCTATTCAGGAAGGTTGCAGTATGAAGAATCTGATTTTTATAAACGGTACTATGGGCGTAGGTAAAACCAGCATATGCAGACAGCTGAACAGGCTGCTGCCTGCCAGTGTATGGCTGGACGGTGACTGGTGCTGGATGGCCGACCCGTTTGTTGTGACAGAAGAGACAAAGAAAATGGTAACAGACAATATCATCCATATACTGAACAACTTTATTTCCTGCAGCCGGTATGACAATATTATTTTATGCTGGGTAATGGACTATGAAAGCATATATGAAAGTATTGTCAATTACCTGGACTGTGAAAACTGCAATATTTTCCGTTTTACAATCTGCTGCAGCCCACAAGAGCTGAAAAAGCGCATTGATGGAGATACACAGCAACTCGGCAGGAATTTTGAAAAAAGTCTGGAAAGAGTAAGCCGTTTTGAAAAGATGGATACGGTGAAATTTTTTAATGACGGTATGTCCCGGGAAGAAAGTGCGCAGCACATAATAAAAATTATATACAGATAAAAAAGGACACCTTGCGGTGTCCTTTTATTATTGTTTTCAACCGAAATTATTCAGCCAGTGTTGCCTGGTATGCTGCCAGGTGAGCGTTGGATTTTACAAGATCCTGTTCAAGAACTCTTGGACCGTTGTCGCCGCCGTGGAGGAATGTGTCAACTACAGAGTAAACTGGGTTAACCATACCGTCTTTGTAAGCGATAAAGTCGTTCTGGTTGATAGCATAGAGAACAGCTTTTCTAAGGTCAAGGTTGTTGAACTTGCTGCCTTCTCTCATGTTAACGTAGCAGTAGTATGTGCTGTTAGCATCTTTGATACGTACATCAAAGTTTTCGTCTGCCTGCAGTGTTGCAACGTCGTTAGCGTTAACAGATGTCAGAGCATCGATTTCGCCTGCACGGAATGCAGATGTTGCAGCTGTCTGGTCCATGATAAATTTGAGGTAGTATGTTTTGATTGTAGGTCTGTCTTCTTCGCCAGCTTTGAAGCCTGGGTTCATAACAAATGTTGCACCGTAGTCGTCAACTTTTGTCATAACGAATGGACCTGAACACCAGAGCATTTCTGTGTCGCCGTTTTTGAATGCTGCAAAGTCGCCGTAGCAAACATCTTTGGAGATGTCGTAGTTGCTTACGTCAAATTTGCCGTCTTTCATAAACTTAGCATTGTATTTTTCAACCTGTTCTTTACATACGATACCAGCAGAGTTGTGGCAGAGGAAGTTGAGAACCTGTGGGAATGCTTCTGTTGTTGTGATTTTTACAACCTGGTATTTGCCTGCTGCGTTGTCAGCATCTTCGTCTTTAGCAACCAGAGTGCCGATTTCGCCGTCAATACCTTTCTGGAGTGTTTCCAGAACTGTTGCACCTGTATCGGAGTCAAGTTTAGCAGACAGTTCGCCGAGATCTGTCAGAACTTCGATTTTTGCCAGATGGTTGTGGAGAGTAAATGTTTTGTGTGAAGGAACGGAGTCTTTGTTGGAAGCTCTTTCCAGAGAGTAAACAACGTCTTCACCACCGGCTCTAACGCCTGTGTTGTAAACTTCGCCGTCTTTAACTGCACCAAAGTAGATGTCGTCACGGAGCAGGAAGTAGAATTCGCTGTTGCCTTCTGCGATAGCATATGAGTAAGAAGCTGTACCTTCAAGTCTGAAGGAGTCATCAACGTCCAGGGAGATCAGTTTAGCGTAGTTAGCGCCGCAAGCTGTACCCATGGAAGCATCGTTACCCTGAACTGGGTCCAGTGTAGACATAACTGCGTTCTGCTGTGTGAACACGATAGGTCTTGTTTCATTCTGGGATGCATCTTTGTATCTGTATTCCCACCACAGTGGACCAGATGATTTGTAAACTTTCAGGTTGTCAACGTCAATAACGTTTTTGTTGAAAGCTGCAACTGATTTTGGTGAGTACAGAGGAATCATGTAAGCCATTTCGTCGATAATACGAGTTTCCAGTGCCAGGTATGTTTCAACAGCCTGTGCCTGTGTCTGGGAAGCGCCCAGGTCAATCAGTCTGTCAACTTCTTCGTCAATAACTGGTGAATAGTTGTAGTCACCTGTTGAGTGAAGAATACCACGAACTGCGTAGTCCAGGTTACCTGTACCTGTTGACCAACCGGAGATACAAAGGTCATAGTCACCTTTGTCACGAGCGGCTGAAACAGATGAGTAGTCTGGCTGCATGTCAACTTCTACTACGAAGCCAGCATGTTCAAGCTGGTCACGCATGATGTTAACTTCTGCTTCTCTTGTGGACTGAGCAAGAATTTTTACAGTTTCTGGCTGAACAGGAAGAAGTTCTGTTGTTTCGTCGCTGTTTGATCCGCCGCATGCTACGAGGGACAGAGCCATTACTGCGCTGAGAACTAATGCGATTAACTTTTTCATAAGTCTCTCTCCTTATAAAATATACTTTTTTTATTAAAACTGCTTTAAAATAATGGTTACAATCAGGGCTGTTTTAATAAGTTAGTCATAAATTTAACACATATTTTAAAATTTTGCAAATTTGTAAAATTTTAACAAACTTAAAATATTGATATTAAATAAATATTATAGAACTTATTTCCCCATTATATCAATCATAAATAAAGTAAAAATACATTTCTACTTTATTTATTTTAAATTATTTCAAATTTGTTACAAATTAAAATATGTGACAAATAACAAATTATGTGCTACAATATTTAAAAAATTGGAAATTTGCACAAATGAAAGGAATTTATACTATGAAAATTTGCGGTGACAGACAGTTTGAACTGCTGAACAAAATGGGCTTTGTGCGCATGGGCGGCACAGAGGAAGAACTGAAGGCTGCACACATTCTGAAAGAAGAAGTGGAAGCTATGGGTCTTACAGCTGAAATTGAACCATTTGAAATCGAAGACTATGTTGAAACAAAGGCTGAACTGGAAGTTCTGGAACCTTATAATAAGAAATATATTGTAAGAGCTTACAAATTTGCAGAAAACACAGCTGAAGAAGGCATCGAAGCAGAATTTTACTATGCTGAAAATATGACAGATGTTGATATTGCCAACTCCAAAGGCAAAATTATCCTGGTTAACGGTATTGTAAGACTGGACCTGTTCAGAAAAATCCTGAAATCCGGCGCTGTTGGCTTTATCTCAATGACAGGCACAATGCTGGACACAGATGAAAACAGCGACCTGCTGCAGCGCTCTATCAGAGATACATTGAGAGCATTCGGCAATCTGCCTGCAGTAAGCATCAGAACAAAGGATGCATTTGAAATCGTTAAAAACGGTGCCACAAAAGTTAAAATGACAGTTATCGGTGAAAAAATCACAAGAACAAGCCATAATGTTGTTACAGAAATCAAAGGTACAGACAAAGCTGACGAAATCGTTTCCTTCGGTGCACACTTTGACTCTGTTGAATTCTCCACCGGTGTTTATGACAACGGCGCAGGCAGTGTTATCAATATGGAAATTCTCCGCCACTTTGTAGAAAACAAACCAAGAAGAACTGTTAAATTCAACTGGTACGGCAGTGAAGAAATGGGTCTGCTGGGTTCAAAAGCCTGGGTTAAAGCACATAAAGATGAACTGAAAGACCACGTTTATATGATCAATGTGGATGTTGGCGGCAGCGTGCTGGGCGCAGACCAGGCTCTGGTGCTGGCAAGCAAGGAAGCAACATCATACTGCGATTCCTTTATGAGACGCAATGGCTATGCAGTTATCACAAAACAGGATATCTATTCATCTGACGGTGTTCCATTTGCTGACAACGGTGTGCCAAGCACAAGCTTTATCCGTTTCGGCGCACAGGGTGCAGGTTACATCCACGACAGAAATGATATTATTGACTGGCTGTATCCACAGGCTCTGGCAAGAACAACAAAATTTGTCCTGGGCTATGCAGAAGAAATGATCAACGCTGAAGTATTCCCATTTGCAAAGGTTGTTCCACCTGAAATGGTAGAAAAAGTGGACAACTACCTGTTCAAAAAAGAAATGGCTGAAGCAGCCAGACTGAAAGAAGAAAAGAAATAATACAATAAACTAAAATGTCATTCTGAGGCTGAAAGCCGAAGAATCTCATCAGATACCAATTTGGTATTTGTGCGATTCCTCGTTTCACCCGGAATGACATTATTATTTTTATTATACTTTTTGTTTATTCTGCCAGTTGCCGCAGGGTGTCTCCTGCAACACGGTATACAGTCCAGTCACTCATAGGAATTGCGCCGAGAGACAGGTAAAAATCTATGCTGGGCTGGTTCCAGTCAAGACATATCCATTCCAGACGGCCGCAACCGCGGTCCACCGCAATCTGCGCAAGTTTTCTGAGAGTTGCCTTGCCATAGCCTTTCTTTCTGTGTTCCGGTTTTATGTACAGGTCTTCCAGATAGATGCCGCTTCTGCCAAGAAAGGTGGAGAAATTATGAAAAAACAGGGCAAACCCCACTTCTTCCCCGTTTATGCAGGGAAAAATCACTTCTGCCTTTTCCTTTTCAAACAGCCACTGTGTAAGAATATCTTCTGTGGCAACCACTTCATTTTCCAGCTTTTCATATCTGGCCAGTTCCTTTATAAAATACAGAATCAGCGGCACATCTTCCCTGCCTGCCATTCTGAATGAAAGTTCTTTCATATTTACCTCATAAAAAAGGGGCGCATAAACGCCCCTTTATATTTTTATTGAATATCCAGCATTTCTGCCAGTTTTTCTTTTGGCATAAAGCCGATTTTTTTGTTTACAATTTCGCCGTCCTTGAAAAGGATAAGTGTAGGGATACTCATTACCTGGAACTGCATAGCAAGTTCAGGCTGTTTGTCCACATTCAGTTTGCCAAACACCACTTTGCCTTCCAGTTCGTCTGACAGTTCTTCTACAATCGGGCCGATCATCTTGCAGGGACCACACCATGTTGCCCAGAAGTCCACCAGAACAGGAAGCTGATTTTTAAGTACAA
>JAFULT010000178.1 GCA_017483145.1 Oscillospiraceae bacterium
CCTGGTATGTAAAACAAAAAATCTCCCATCTGTAAAATGGGAGTAAATTCGATGTCAGGATTATTTTAAAAATTTTACAAATAAAAACAAAGCACCCATATGGGTGCTTTGATTATAAATATTATGCGTAAATCATCCAGATAAGCAGATAACCTGTGATTACAGCCATCAGAGTAAACGGCACGCCGATGGACATAAACTCTTTTGTTGAAACTTCAAAGCCCTCCCTGCGCAGGATGCCGCCGGCAGCAATGTTTGCAGAAGCACCGACAGGTGTGATGTTGCCCCCCAGTGTGGCGCCTGCCAGCAGACCAAAGTACAGCACGGTAGGGTCTGCACCCAGTGTGCCGGAAATAACTGTAACCACAGGCAGCATTGTGGCAACATAAGGAATATTGTCAATAAATGCAGAAACCAGCACAGAGAACCATACAAGGATTGTGTAGATAAGGAACAGGTTGTCACCACTGATGGAGATAAACATATTGCCGATATCGTCAATCAGCCCCACATTTGTGATACCCTGAATGATGATGAACAGGCCGGACAGCAGCATAAGTGTCTGGAAGTCGATACTCAGTACTGTTTCCTTTATCATTGCTTCATCTCTGTTCAGCCAGTATTCCTGTGCCAGTGTGGCAATGCCGAAGGTCATACAGATGATGCCGTTTGTAATGGATGGTTTGTCCGGGATGAATGATGCCGCAACCAGACAGGCAACTGTGCCCAGCAGTGCATAGGTAGGGAACATATTTGTGATTTTTGTCACTGTGCCGCGGTCAATTTCCCGTGTTTCCTTGCGGAATATATAAAACAGCACAGGAACTGTGGCAAGGGCCCCTGCCTGTACAATCCAGAACATACCCGGTTTGCCGTCCATAAAGAAGAAATCCATAAAGTCCATACCGGCATAGCCGCCCAGCAGGATACTTGTTGTATCACCTACCAGTGTGGCAGCGCCCTGCAGGTTGGAAGACACTGCAACTGTGAGAACTGTCTGTACAGGTGAAATATTGAATTTCTTTGCAATAGCAAGGGCGATTGGTGCCACCATAAGCACTGTGGCAACATTGTCTATAAAAGCAGATACAAAACCTGAAAACAGGGCCAGGGCAACAAAGATAAGTTTAACTTTTTTCAGTTTGTTTACCAGCACATCTGCTACAGCAGCAGGCATCTGTGATTTGATACACAGGTCAACTGTGACCATTGTACCGGCCAACATAAGTATAACATTCCAGTCCACTGCACCAAAGGCTTCTGCCGGTGCAACCACGCCGAGAACAATATAGATACCTGCCACTCCAAGCGCAGCGTACTGGCGATATTTCGGTACTGACAGCATAAGAACATATGTCAGTGCAAATAAAGCTATTACAATTGTTTTCATTATTCAACCTCTCAAAAAAATAAGCAAGACCTGTACTGATTGCAGTAAAAGTCTTGCAGTTTAAACACAGTGCGGGCTTTTGCCGTAATGACGCACTGTATACGCATAGCGTTAGCTACTCCCTTTTAACATTATTATACTAACAAAAACACGATATAAAGTCAACCGGACAGATGATTACCGATATGCTTCAATGATTATAAAAATTTATACTGTATATTAATTTTTATCATAATGCTGTAAATGTATGCCGGAATTTATCCAAGAAAATCAATAATTAGCTTATTGAAAGACCCGGCCTCTTCATATACGGCATGGCCGTATTCCGGAAAAGATATCAGTTCGCTGCCACAAATCTGCCCTGCCATATCATAAGACCGCTGTGCTGTGACTATTCTGTCCTGTTCTGCGCAGATTATCAGCACAGGCCGTGTTATCCTGTGCAGGTCATCGTGGCTGTGGTGTGTAAGGCAGGAGCGTGCCTGCAGGATAAATCTGCCCGGGTCTGCCGGCTTCATAAAGGGCACAATCAGCGGATAGAACGGTCTGTACTTTTTCAGATATCTGTCAGTATAGGATTTTTCAAAATTGTCAATTGTAAGAGTTCTGAAATCTCCTGCCTGTGCCATATCAATCCAGCTGTTTACCACCTGCTGCACTGTGCCGTTCTGCCTTGACAAAGTAACGGCAAGTACAAGTTTATCCACCTTTTGCGGATAATCTATGGAAAGCCACTGGGCAATCATACCGCCCTGGGAAACACCTATGATATGGGCTTTTTCTATATGCAGCAGGTCCATCGCTTTGCTGATATCTGCCGCCATGGTGCGGGTGGTGCAGTCAGGTTCCAGCGGAGACTTCCTGCTGAAAACCCACACGGTATAATCCTTTGCAAAGGCCCTGTACATAAAGGCAAACGGCAGTGCAGTGCCTTTTACTGTGCGCAGACCATCCCCCAGCCCGGGAATAAAGATAAGATTTTTCTTTCCTGTACCAAAGCGGATATAGTCCATTTTTGCATTGGATATATTCAGCTGACTGTTTACTGCATTATAGAACATGATATCATCCTTTACCGATTTGTGATTTTATTATAGCAGACAATGTGCAGATTGTCGACAACCAGAAACAGCCACAGGATATCCTGTGGCTGTATGTATTTATTTGTCTTCCCATTCAGAAATCAGCTTTTTCATTATGGAGTAAAGCTGTTGTTTTTCTTCTTCTGTAAGGACATCAAAGGCCTGTATTGCCTGTTTGCGCTGTGTATCATAGTGTTTCCGGTTTACGGCATAGCCTTTTTCGGTGATTGTGATAACAACGTTTCGTTTGTCGTTTTCATCCCTGCCACGGATTATATACCCGCCTTTTTCCAGCTTGGTCATCATTTCGCTGAGTGACGCCGGACGAATCTGCATATATTCCAGCACGTGCTGCTGTGTGGGCACATCCAGGGCACAGATAAGCGCCAGCAGACGCAGCTGCCCCGGTGGCAGTTCGGTGTCCCGTTCTGAACAGCGGCGCAGTATGCGGGCGGCACGGAAAATCATTGTATATAATTTTTCACTGAGTGAAAATTCTATCATTGTGTACTCCTAAATCTCTCTGTGGTAAAAAAGCGGTTTCGGGTTGGAAAGGTCCAGAATGCCGTAACAGCTGAATGGATTGGCAGACGGCATAACACTGCCCGGGTTGAAAGTGTAGATACCGTCATAGTATTCATAATACTGGCGGTGTGTATGACCGAACAGGACAATGTCTATCTTCATATCCATACAGGCTTTGCGCAGAGGCAGCAGCCCCATCTTTACATAGTAGCCGTCGCCGTGGCAGATAAGAATTTTATAGCCATTGACTGTAATAATCTCTTTTGCCGGCACTGCAGAATTTATATCGCAGTTCCCGGCAACAGCGATTATATTGTAATCCGGATGTGAAGCCCTGAAAGCAAGAATGTCATTCAGTCCGTCTCCAAGGAAAATAATATTTTTTATATCTTTTTCTTTTTCTGTTATTCTGTTGAGATGATTTTTATAGCCGTGTGTGTCACTGATAACAAGATATCTCATAGCTCACCTATTATTTAAGCTGCTGTACAGCTTTGTAAACTTCACTTTTGCTGTATTTTGTGCCTGCACTTACCTTTTTGGCAGCTTCACTGACAGACATATTTTCTTCTTCCATCAGCTGCAGTGCCTTCTGTGCCAGGTCATCAATGCTGTTCTCTTCCTGTGGCGGTGCTGTGTAGCCCTGCAGCACAAGGCAGAATTCCCCTTTTGGAGGGTTGGCCTGGTAGAATTCCAGAGCTTCACCGGTTGTGGTAAGTTTTATTTCTTCGTGCAGTTTTGTCAGTTCACGGGCTATGGTCAGCTTTCTGTCTGTGCCGAAATATGTGCAGAAATCCTGCAGGGTGTTCAGCAGCTTGTGTGGAGCTTCGTAGAAAATCATTGTGCGTTTTTCCTGCACAAGGCTTTCCAGATGTTCCCTTCTCTGTTTTTTCACTGTGGAAACAAAGCCTTCAAAACAGAAACGGCCTGTGTCCTGACCGCTGACGCAAAGTGCTGTGATAACAGCGCTTGGGCCCGGCACCGGAACAAGTGTAATGCCTGCTTCGTGAGCCTGTTTTACCAGAATTTCCCCCGGGTCACTGATGCAGGGTGTGCCGGCATCTGAACATACTGCGCAGGTTTCCCCTTCCAGTACACGCTGGATAATGTAGTCGCCCTTCCGGCGCAGGTTGTGTTCATAATAGCTTACCAGCGGCTTTCTGATGCCGAAATGATTCAGCAGTTTTACGCTGACACGGGTGTCTTCCGCCGCAATAAAGTCCGCTTCTTCAAAAGCCTGTTTCATTCGTGGTGTCAGGTCGTTCAGATTGCCGATTGGTGTGGCAACCACATAGATTTTACCTGCCATATTTCCTCCATTTTAAATACTATATGTAATATATTTGTAAAATATTATATTTTGTTGTAGATTTTCAGCACTTCATCGCTGAAACCGCCCTGTTCATTTTCCATAATCAGGTCCGGCATTACTGTAAGGGACACTCCGCCGTTTTTGCGGCCATCCACAAGGACAAGCCACGGGTGGGGGCTGTCTTTGCGCTGACGGACAAAGCGGATAACCTTTGGCTCTATGCGGTTGGACTTCATTGCATAGATAACCGCCGCCAGCTGGCTTGGGCGCTGGCATATACACAGCTTGCCGTTGTCTTTCAGCAGGCGATAGGCTGCAGCGGCCACGTCGTTGTCTGTAAGGGTAAGCTGATGACGGAAAGATGCCTTTTTTTCGTTGTCCTTTGGTTTGCCCGCTGTAAAATATGGCGGATTGCAGGTGATAACATCAAACTGCATATCCGTCTGCCAGGTGCGGATATCCCGGTTTACAGCCAGCATATTGTCAAGATTGTTCAGCTTTATGCTTTCGTCTGTAAGTGCTGTTCCCTCTGCGTCTATTTCCAGCGCCACTGCCATAGCCCTGTGGCCGCGGTCTTTCCAGCGCAGGGGTATAATGCCACAGCCGCTGCCTATATCAAGGGCAGTCTGGGCATATTTCACACCGCAGAAATCGCTGAGCAGAAATGCATCTGTGCCAAAGCGATGGGTGGAGTTTATGCACACTTTTGTACCGTGTGCCAATGTTTCAATGGTATAATTCATCTTTATGTAATTAAAATTCAATGGCTCAGCCAGAAGACCGTGCCATTGCTAAAAGGGTGTGGAGTGGCAGAAAATGCCACCCCGTTGATTAAAAATTTACTCAGGATACAAAATAGTCACCTATGGAAGCAGCCATATCAGCATCCACACCGTCAGTAACCCACAGTGTGATTGCAGAGATATCACTGCTCTGGACTGCAGCCGGCAGCTGCACTGTCAGCTGACCTATATCGTAGTCAGCGCCTTTGACTGTGATAACAATATTGTCTGCGCCCAGCTGATACGGATGAACGATGTACTGTGCATAGTCACCGTCAGCATCTACTGCAGAATATTCAATCTGCCAGGCGGAATGGCCGCCCTTTGCAGATATTTTTGCTTCAAGTGTGCCGATAAGGTTTTTCATATTTGCCAGCACCTGGTCCATTGTTGCGCCAAAATCGCGTTTGTCCAGGCTGTAGCCTGTAGGTGTGTGGAAGCCGGCAAAGATAAATTCCTTTATGCCTGCTGACAGAAGTTCGTCAGTAAGGGCCAGGATATAGTCCTGCATAACAGTGCTGGCAGGGTTTGCCCAGGCTTTGCCGCCAAGGGCAGCACTGGAGTCAAGCCAGCGTGTGTCTGTACCCTGATACATAACCGCTGTACTGCGTTCCACATTGGAAATCATCTTGTCCATAAATGTGTACATTCTTGCCACCGGTGTAATGCCGCCGGCAGACAGTTTTGCCGTAAGTGCAGACAGGTCAATCTGTACATCGGCCAGCAGCTGGGATGCATACTGATTTGATGATGCGTAATGCACATTGCCGTCAGGGTTCTTTACATCAAACACCAGATGTGTGGCACCCTTTGCCTTCATCTGTGCAATCACAGCGTCTATGCCTGCCTCTGTGGACAGGTTTGCGGCAGGTGCATAATAATAGATTCTTGTTTTTGTAACGGCAGGCGGTGTTACCGGTGTGTCGTTTCCGGAAGAAACATCCTCTGATTCAACAGATGTGCCCCGGGAAGAATCTTCTGTCTGTGTGGAATTTTCAATCACCGTGGACTGTGGTATATCCTGTGAAGAGGAATCTGCCCCGCCTGCAGAGGACAGGAAATTCAGCACAGGTTTGCCCAGCAGGAAACCCAGCACAACCACCAGCACCAGGCCGGCAACCACCGGCACAAGCTGCTTTGCCCTGTAAATGGCATTTGTTGATGTGCCTATGCTGTTTTTGTATCTTTTTATTTTTACAGGTTTCTGTTTTCTTGTCATAATTGCCTCCTATGATTAAAGAGCCATTGAATAGCCTGTAAGACCGTAGACAGCCAGAGCCAGTACAGAAATATAAATAAGTGTAACAGGCAGACCGCGGAAGTTCTGTGGAACAAGGTCGTGTCTGATTTTTCTTTCGCCTTCGCTGATAAGCAGCATTGCCAGCAGGTAGCCGATACTGCTGCCCAGACCAAAGCCAAGTGTTTCAATAAGGTTAAAACCGCGGCCAAGTGTCTGTATAATTGTGCCCACAATGGCGCTGTTGATGCTGGCGCCTGTAAGGGAATGTATGATTTTTTTGAAGGTGGAACGTTTTACAGCCACGCTCAGACCAAAAACCACCACAATATAGCTGACAGCACAGCAGATAACAATCACAACAGGTGTGATAAATCTGGAATAGGCCGCCAGGACACCGTTGTTTATAAACGGAGCAATAAAGTACATCAGCAGGCTGTTCAGCATCTGGAAGCCGGCAAAGGCACCGCAGAAATACAGTGTGTCTTTGCGTGGGTCATTTATCATACGCAGACCGGTGGAAAGGCCAAGACCGCGGGCAAAGATAACATTCTGTGCACCTATGGCAAGAACTGCATAGGCAAAAAAGGAAATAATACTATTCAGCATATGCGGCCACCTCCTTTTCCAGTCTGTCTTTGTAGATATTGGAGAAAACATTCCACAATGCGCTGATAAGGCCGATTATAAGGAAACCGCCAAAGCTGTGCTGTGCCATAGGCAGCAGCTGTACAGACATAATCTGCACGCCTGCAAAAGTGCCAAAGGCCAGGATTTCCCTGATTGAGCCCAGCAGTACACAGGCCAGCACAAAGCCGGCTGTGTTTCTCAGCCCGTTGATTATGGAATATTTAAAAGATTCTTTTCTTGTTTTTTCAAAGTTTTTAACGATAAGCGGGTCAACTACCAGTATAGGCAGATAAACCCCCAGTGAAAAGGCTGTAACCCCCAGCATTCTGTACAGTGCATAGTAAGAAACACCGAAAACAAGGGCTGATACCAGCGGATAGAAAAATGTTTTCAGCGGCACGGACATGCGGCGTGTAATCAGTGATGTGATTATACGGGTAGGTGTAAGCAGCATAATTACCATAAGTGACATAATTATGCTGTTTTTCACTGTTGTTGCGGCAAGGGCCAGCGGCGCAAGAGCCAGACCTTTGATAAATACAGGGTTGGAAAGGGTGATTTTTCTTCTTCTTACTGTATCATCCCAGTTAAGGAGTTCATTTCGGATTTTTTCTCTTCTGTCCATTATTTGCCTCCTTTGCTGTATTTTTCTTCAAAGGCGCGCAGGGCCTCTTCCATATCAATTGTCTGTGTGGAAAATTCAACCTGGTCAATTTTGTCTTCAGCCTGGGCGATGATATCCAGTGTGGTTGTGGCACCCAGATCTTCTTTTGGTTTGCGCGGTGCAGCTTTTCTGGCCGATTTCTTTGCCCGTGGCTTTTC
>JAFULT010000179.1 GCA_017483145.1 Oscillospiraceae bacterium
CACAAACTGTCACATCTGTCATTCCAGACACCGTGAGAAATCCCACAGCAACACAACCTGTGTGGTGATGAGATTCTTCACCCGCTTCGCTTGTTCAGAATGATAGTGTTCTGCTTTGTGCTGAAATATTACTCCGTATGGGACGGCGCTCCCGACGTCCCGCAAATCGGGAGGGGATGGAACCCCTCCCCTACATCAGCCAACCCGGCACGTGTTGTTTTCTCTCCCTCTGCCCTGCAGGTTTCTCCGCCTTTCTTTTGCCTTGCCCGCACCACTACACTCGCACCCGTTAGCCTCGCAGGACAGGCTCGGCTTATTCTGCTGTCGCAGAATACCACTCCGGCGCTATGCTTACACGCTCGTGTTTTTGCCTGCGGCAAAACCATTTAGTCGCTACGCTACAGCCGCGGCGGGCATTTGCACTAAGTCGGCAATTTTAAAAAAATTGCCTCCAAGGGCAAACCGGCACGTGTTGTTTTGTGAAACAAAACAACACCCCTCCAGCATTGTTTAGGAAACCTTACGGTCAGTACTGTGTCCAGCGGGAGAGGTGTTATAAACTATTTAATTGTGTCGCTTTTTAACTGAATTATTTTTTCTTTTCAATTTTAGCAATGCCACCCATATATGGACGGAGAACTTCTGGAATGTATACAGAACCGTCAGCCTGCAGGTGGTTTTCAAGGAATGCGATAAGCATACGTGGAGGAGCAACAACTGTGTTGTTCAGTGTGTAAGCCAGTTGTGTTTTGCCTGTTTCTTCATCTTTGTATTTGATGTTCAGACGGCGTGCCTGTGCATCCCCCAGTGTGGAGCAGGAACACACTTCAAAGTATTTCTGCTGTCTTGGGGACCATGCTTCGATATCACAGGATTTAACTTTCAGGTCTGCCAGGTCACCGGAGCAGCATTCCAGCTGACGAACTGGAATTTCCAGGCTGCGGAACAGTTCTACAGAGTACTGCCACATTTTGTTATACCATTCCATATGGTCTTTCGGTTTACAGATAACGATCATTTCCTGTTTTTCAAACTGGTGAACACGGTAGATACCACGTTCTTCAATACCGTGGGAGCCTTTTTCTTTTCTGAAACATGGGCTGTAGGATGTGAGAGTGAGAGGCAGAGTTGCACCGTCCAGTGTCTGGTCGATGAAACGGCCGATCATTGTATGTTCGGATGTACCGATAAGGTAAAGGTCTTCGCCTTCGATTTTGTACATCATAGCTTCCATTTCAGGGAAGGACATAACGCCTTTTACAACGTTGCCGTGCATCATGAAAGGAGGGATAACATATGTGAAGCCTTTGCCAATCATAAAGTCACGGGCATAAGCCAGAACAGCTTCGTGCAGACGTGCTACGTCACCGATAAGGTAGTAGAAGCCAGAACCAGCTACACGGCCTGCAGATTCCAGGTCAATACCGCCCAGGCTGTCAAGGATGTCAGCGTGGTATGGGATTTCCCATTCTGGAACAACATTGTCACCAAAGTGCTGTACGTCAACGTTTTCAGAGTCATCTTTACCGATTGGAACAGATGGGTCAATCATATTAGGCAGTGTGTACATAATTGTCTGGATTCTTTCTTCCAGTTCTGCCTGTTTCTTTTCCAGTGCTGTCAGTTCGTCTTCATCAGCTTTAACTTTAGCCATGTTAGCGTCAATTTTTGCCTGGATTTCAGCTTTTTCTTCATCTGTGCCGGCTTTTTTCAGTGCGCCGAACAGAGGGCCGTTTTCTTTGGACAGTTTGTTTCTTTCAGCGCGGAGAGCATCTCTCTTGCCCTGAATGTCACGGCGCTGTGTGTCAAGGTCGATAACTTCATCAACCATAGGAATTTTTTCATCCTGGAATTTCTTTTTGATATTTTCTTTAACTGCGTCTGGATTTTCGCGTACAAATCTAATATCTAACATTGTAATTTAAGCTCCTTTTATTTCTTTTCAAGTAAATTAGCCAGTTCCTGTAACTGTTCCTGACTATTAAAGGTAATGTTCAGGCTGCCCTTGCCATCTTTGTAACTGATGCGGACAGGTGTGCCGTGCATCTGTGTAAGGGCAATTTCAATCTCTTTCACAATTGAAGGCACTTTTGATTGCTTATCAGCCTTTGGTTTTTTAACCATTGATTTTGCCAGCAGTTCACACTGACGCACCGACAGCTGTTTTTCCGCTGTGGTTTTTGCCAGTTCTCTCTGCAGATTTTCATCCGAAACAGAAAGAATCACTTTTGCGTGGCCAAGACTGATTTTACTTTCCTTTACCAGCTGAAGAATATCTTCCGGCAAATTAAGTATGCGCAGGCTGTTTGCAATGGATGAGCGCGGGATAGACAGCTTTTTGCTGATTTCGTCCTGTGTCAGATTAAAGCTTTCCATCAGGCTTTTGTATCCGTATGCAACTTCCACCGGGTCCAGGTCTTCACGCTGCAGGTTTTCGATGAGAGCGATTTCTTTTGCGCTCTGGGTTGAAACATCCTTTACAATGGCCGGAATCTCTGTCAGACCTGCCATTCTGGCTGCGCGGAAGCGTCTTTCCCCTGCGATGATGGTATATCTGCCAATGCCGTTTGGCATAAGCACGATAGGCTGCAGCACGCCGTGTTCTGCTATGGACTGGCTGAGCTGCTCAAGACTCTGGTTTTCAAAAGTCTTGCGAGGCTGACCGGGGTCAACATCTATGTCCGAAAGTTTTATATTGGATGCCGAGGCATCCGAAATCTGCTGTTCGCTTGACAGGAAAAGCGAGTCTAACCCTCTCCCCAAACCTGAATTTTTTCTTGCCATGGGCATCTTCCTTTCTTTTCAGAATTAAAACACAGGTGTGTACTGTCATTATAAACACCTGTACTTATTAATAATACTATGAAATGTAAAAAATAACAAGTGTTTTGTTAATTTTTTGCTAAATAAAGTGATAAATGAACAGTATATACTGTATAAATTATATAAAACGGTGGAATTTAAGTATAATATTCATCATCAGCCCATTTGGATGGGTTGGTCAGAATATAATTCCGCTTTTCCACATAATCCCGCTCATCACGGATTATATGGTCGTAGTAGGAGCGCTGAAAAATACTTTTACCGCAATTCTTGGTAACCAATGTTTTAAATGATTTGATCAATTGCGGTATCCCCTGCGTAGGGGACGATGCCCACATCGTCCCATCAGAATCAATTCCGATTCTGATAATCATATGTATATGATTGGGCATTATTGTGTAAACATCTATTCCTTTTATATTTTTTATATATTTTTCAACAATAAGTCCATACTCTGATAATTCAATATGCGGGGCGATGTGGGCATCGCCCCCTACGATTTTACCAAGTATGTGCTTTTTATCTTCTGTACAGATTGTTATATAATAAGCACCATAACTTTTATAGTCATATTTTTTCAATCTTAATTCTTTCCTTTTAGGGAAATCTTTACTGTTCATACCTATCTGTTATGGCTCAGAACTTCTTCTGCCAGAGCCATATAAGCCTTTGCACCTTTGGATGATGCATCGTAGAAATTTATCGGTTCACCATAGCTTGGTGCTTCGGAAAGGCGCACATTGCGTGGAATTGTGGTTTTGTAAACCTTGTCCGGGAAGTATTTTTTCACTTCTGCCACCACCTGCAAGGTAAGATTCAGACGTGAATCATACATTGTCAGCAAAACGCCTTCAATATCAATGTACTTGTTGTAATGCTGTTTTACAAGACGGATGGTATTCATCAGCTCTGACAGACCTTCCAATGCAAAGAATTCGCACTGAATAGGCACCAGAACTGTGTCAGCGGCGGAAAGAGCGTTGATTGTCAGCAGGTCAAGGGCAGGCGGACAGTCTATAAATATAAAATCATAGTTGTCGTGCACCCTGTTCAGCGCCTGGCGCAGTCTGGCGTGGCGGTTGTCCAGCATTACCAGTTCCACAGCGGCACCGGCCAGCTTTGTGGAAGACGGCAGCACATCCACCTTGAATTTTGTTTTCACTATTGCATTTCTGATATCGTCATCCCCAAGAATTACAGAATAAGTGGAATGTTCCAGTCCCCTTTTTATAATTCCGTAGCCGGATGTGGTGTTGCCCTGGGGGTCCAGGTCCACCAGCAGCACCTTTTTGCCCAATGCTGCCACAGATGATGCCAGATTCACGGCTGTGGTGGTTTTGCCCACACCGCCTTTCTGGTTAGCTACTGCAATAATTTTTGCCAATTTGCTCACTCCATTCGCCTTTTTTCTAAAGATATCTATATTTTAACATATATATACCTGTTTTTAAAGGAGAAAATACATAAAAATATATGTGAAATGTTCCACATGGAACATTTTATAGTTTCTGTTAATAAATAATCTGATTCCGTAGGGGCGGGGTTCCATCCCCGCCCGTTTACAGTTATACCGTAGGGGCGAACTGTGTTCGCCCGTTGAGAGAAAGCTGTCACTCACACTATTTGCACAGGGGATAATTGCCTGCACATCCCGACTTTTAAACGCTGCGCTGGCGTTACTTTTGGCGCAAAAGTAACCAAAACCGCGGGGCAGCGTAGCTG
>JAFULT010000180.1 GCA_017483145.1 Oscillospiraceae bacterium
AATATGGCTCAAAGCCAGAATTTTATAAATGAAACTTTTGGCGGCTCTCTGCCTATGTTTCTTACTATGTTCACTAAAAATAAAAAACTGAACAAGGAGGATATAGACCAGCTGCAGCGGTTAATTGACAGTTATAAGGAGGAAGATGAATGATTAAAGCACTTTTCCTTAAAATATTCAATATGAGCATTACAGCCAGTGTGGTTATATTGGCAGTAATGTTTATCAGATGGCTGTTCAGAAATCAACCCAAAATATATTCATATATTTTGTGGAGTATGGTGCTGTTCAGATTACTGTGTCCCTATTCAATATCTTTGAACACTTCCCTGTTCAACATTTTACCGCCTGCATCAGTAAATAATGGGCAGATAGAATATGATATTCCGGAATTTATACATCCGGAAATAACAGAGCAACCAATATCTGACAAAGAAGTTACCGCACCATTTGTGGACACTGTTGTTTCTCAACAGTTACAGGAAGATATTGTGACAGATAATTATTTTTCTGCTCCTGATAAAAATGTGATTGTAGCAGAGGAAAAAACATCAGTAGATTTTATAGAAATAATTTCAGTTCTTTGGCTGTTTGGCGGTATGTATATAATGCTGAACAACCTGATAAGCATATTTGAAATAAAAAACATACTTAACTCCAGTACACATCTGAAAGATAATATTTATCTGAACAATATTATCCCTACCGCCTTTATAAGCGGTGTATTGCGACCACGTATTTATCTGCCTGATAACCTGGGCGATGAACAGCAGAAATACATACTGCTGCATGAACAGACACATATCCGCAGAAAAGACTATATTTTTAAACTGCTGGGCTTTGTAGCTGTATGTCTGCATTGGTTTAACCCTTTGGTATGGGTTGCATTTAATCTGGCTGAAAACGATATGGAAATGAGCTGTGATGAAGCGGTTATCAGAAACATGACTGTTGCTGACAAAAAAAGCTATTCACATACACTTATTGAAGTATCCTGCAACAGTTATAACATTATGTTGCCAGCCTTCGGCAAAAAAGACACGAAAGGAAGAATAATGAATATACTGAATTATAAAAAACCTAAAGCCTTGATTTCTGTTTTTATGGTTGTAACTATCGCTTTCTCAATAGTTGCCTGTTCAGCTAACCCGGTTGAAAACAACTCTGAACCCGCAGGCGACTCCATTATTGAAGAAAATATCCCGTCTGTAAACGAAAATGTATTTTCAGTAGTAAGAGAAGATGATACAGATATATATTCAATCGGCAAAACCGCTATGGAACTGTACTTTAACAAGAATCACCCTGATGGTAATTATGTTATAGTAATTAATGCTATAACCTATAGCGCAACCGATGAACACACTTCATTTGAAGATACTGATTTTACCGGTGAATTTGACTATGGAGTGCCATTTGTTTATATGTCAGATGACATTGTTTATGAAAAAATCCTGTTCATAAAAGACATCGGAAATGACAACTATGAAATAGTATATATTGATGATGCTAGCTATTCAGATACACAGCATTCATCCACTGTGGAACATGCAGGTACATTTATATGGCCTGTTTCAACCGGCATGGTTTCCAGAGGGTTTGCAGGACAGTATCCAAGCCACAATGGTCTTGATATAGCTGCACCGACAGGCACAGATATCTTTGCAGTTGCTGACGGAGTAGTTACAAAAGCCTATTATACTGAAGTTGGAGACGGCATTTATTGCGAAATTGACCATGGCGATTATCAGACTTTATATGCTCATTGTTCCGAACTCAATGTTGAAATTGGTCAGGAAGTAAAACAGGGCGATGTAATTGCCTATGTTGGCAGTACAGGCAACTCCACAGGTCCACACCTGCACTTTGAAGTTAAAAATGGCGATGAAAGATACGACCCATACAGTTGGTTTTAATCAAAACGGCACAAATGATTATTTCCTTAAATCATTGCAATAAACAAAACACCGATGTTTTACATCGGTGTTTTGTTATTCCAGAATTTTTCCAGCCGTTCTTTCAATTCTGATTGATTTTTCACAGTTTTCAGATGTGACCAGTGAGTCGGCATATTGCGCAGATAGCGGTCTGTAGTAAAACGGCTGTCAATCAGCAGCACCACTCCCCTGTCTGTTTCAGTGCGTATTACACGACCTGCTGCCTGCATAACTTTGTTCATGCCCGGATACTGATAAGCAAAAGCAAATCCGTTTTCCCCATTTTTATTATAATAGTTTTTAAGTGTATCCAACTGTGTATTTATCTGTGGAAGACCTACACCTACAATAGCGCAGCCTATCAGCTTGTCTCCGGTAAGGTCTATCCCGTCTCCATATATACCACCCATTACACAGAAACCAAGCAGGCCTTCTGTATTGCTCTTGTCAAAATTTGATATAAATTCAGTACGCTGCTGTTCATCCATATTCTGCTGTTGGATAATAATGTTTATATTTTCATATTTTTCTGTAAAACTGTCATATGCAGTTTTCATATAGACATAACTTGGAAAATAAACAATATAATTACCTGTTTTTGCTGTAGCGAACTGATACAGCATATCACATATTTCTTCAAGGCTTTTCTGCCTGTCAGTATATTTTGTGCTTATTCGGTCTGCTACGTACAGGGCAAGATTGCTTTGCGGAAATGGACTGGGTATATTTATTTTTTCTCCTGTGCCGCCAATCTGCTGTTTATAATAATCCAGGGGATTAAGTGTGGCCGAAAAAGCAACTGCACTGTTGCCACAAAGCAATTGATTGTCTATATTTTCACTTGGGTCTGTACAGTATAGCTTTATTGAAACATTATCTCCGTATTTTGAAATAATCGTCACATATTTTTCATTGTATTCTTCAAGAATTCGGATAAAAAATTTGGTATCAAAATACAATGTCTGCAGATTTTCATCAAGTTGTTCTCTTTTGTGTTTATCAAAATAATCTGCACATTCTTTCACAAAACTGCGCAGCGGTTTATCAATATTGTCCGGTAACTCTTCGGCAACAATTTTTGTATCTTCAATATCATCAAATTTATGGCGGAATTCAATAAACATATTGTTAATTCCATTCAATGCTTTGATAAGTTTTTTCTCTTTTTTATCCGTATTCTTTTTTATTTCAAAGAAAGATTTTTTATCTATATATGCAGAATACATTTCCCTTGTCCTGTCAGGCAGATTGTGTGCTTCATCAATGAGAAAAGTGTATTCTCCTTTTCTGTTTTCAAAGAAACGCTGCAATCTGGCTGTGAGGTCAAACAGATAGTTGTAATCGCATATAATCACATCACACCATTCACTGATATCCAGGGATAATTCATACGGACACAACTGATGCTTTTTAGCTATTTCTGTGATCAGTTCTCTTGAAAAAACATTGTTTCGCTGCAATGAATCAAAAAGAACATCATTTACTTTATCAAAATAATCCTTTGCATATGGACAAGAAACAGGATTGCAGTCCCTTTTATCAAGAAAACAAACCTTATCTTTTGCTGTAATATTAAGGGTTTTAAGCCGTAAATCTGTCTTTTTATCATACAGAATGCTGATAGCATTTGTTGCTGCAGCCGCAGTAACAGTTTTAGCCGTCAAGTAAAACACCTTGTCAGTTAAATTTTCCCCCATTGCTTTAAGGCTTGGAAATATTGTTGACATTGTTTTGCCGATTCCTGTAGGCGCACAGGCAAACAGGCGGTCATTATTCTTTATTGTATTATAGACAGCAACAGCCAGTGAACGCTGACCTGCACGATACTGTTCAAACGGAAATGTCAGCTGCTGTAACGAAGTATTTCGTTTTTCCTTCCAGTTATATGACATCAATGCCCACTTCCTGTAAGCTTTAAGTGTATCAGAAACAATGATTTCCAGTTCCTGCAATTTAAATATTTTGCTTATTTTCTTTATTTCATCAGTGTCAATATTGTAATAAGTAAGCTGTATTGTTATTTGTTGCAGTTGTTCTTTGTGGCATACTATATAACCGTAAAAACACCCCTGCGCCCAATGGGCTTTGTTATAATTCTCGTCAATCTGCTCTATCGGAGTGGAAACTGTCTTTATTTCATCGATAATTATTCCATTTTCTTCTCTGATAATACCATCTGCGCGGCCGTGTATAGTGTAAAGTATATCAGCTTCGCATATATCCATTGTAAGAAACTGCTCAGCTGAATAGTTTTTGCCGGATTCTTTCTGTAATCTGCGATGAATTCTGGAGCCAAGCAACGCCCTGTCTGTCCCAGTAAATCGGGAATCTATACTGCCTGTACGCAATATAAATTCAACCAGTTTCTTAATAGCTATCTTTATATGCATTTGCCTGCTCCTTTCTGTGAATTTATATTATTATATATCATTTGCTTAAAAATAAAAAGAGGTATGTGGATTGCATACCTCTTATATTTTATTTCAGTCTGCTGTAAAGCTTCATTTTGTGATACAGTTTTTCTGCCAGTTCCTGTGTGAAAACACCAGGCAATGCACGCCAACGCCAGTTTTTACCTACTGAAGAAGGTGTGTTCATCCTTGATTCACTGCCAAGGCCCAGAATATCCTGTGCCTGAACGATTGTCATATCTGCTGCAGTAATCCAAAGAGAGCGCATAAGACCCCAGTTGTAGCCTTCTTCTTCTGTGAGATAAAGATATTCTTTTGCCAGTTCAATATCCTCCGGATTTGCTGTTTGCATCCAGCCCATTGCTGTGTCATTATCATGTGTACCAACATATGCCACGCAGTTTACAGGGTATTTGTATGGCAGATATTCCGGACTGTTTTCGTCACGTGTATCAAAACCAAATTCCAGTACCTTCATTCCAGGGAAACCACTGTCTGACAGCATCTGTTTTACATCATCTGTCAGATAGCCAAGGTCTTCCGCTATAATCGGCTGTCTGCCAATTTCTTTTTCAATGGCATTGAACAGTTTCATACCCGGACCTTTTTTCCAGTAACCATTTTTTGCTGTTGTATCACCATATGGAATAGCATAGTATGATTCAAAGCCACGGAAGTGGTCTATACGCAGAACATCATAAACACCACACAGGTATTTTATGCGTTTAATCCACCAGCTGTAGCCGTCTTTTTCCATATTGTCCCAGTCATACAGTGGATTGCCCCACAGCTGACCGTCTGCAGAAAAGCCATCCGGTGGACAGCCCGCTACTTCTACTGGATATCTGTTTTCATCCAGCTGGAACAATTCAGGATGTGACCATGCATCAACACCATCAAGTGAAACATAAATCGGCAGGTCACCTATAAATTTAATGCCTTTGCCGTTTACATAATCACGCAGCTGATTCCACTGTCTGAAGAACAGGTACTGCAATACTTTCCAGAACCGGATATCTTCAGCATAATCAGCCTTTGCTTTGGCTATAGCAGCTTCTTCCCTGTTACGGATGCCCTGTTCCCAATTGTGCCAGGAAACGCCACTAAAGGCATTTTTCAAGGCCATAAAGAGTGCATAGTCATCCAGCCAGAAAGAATTGTTTTCACAGAAAGCCCGGTAGTCATCTGCAGGTGCAGCAATAAAGCGTTCCACCGCTTTTTTCAGTACCGGATAGCGTTTGTTGTACAGCGCACCATAGTTGATGTCATCACTTGAAGACTCCCAGTCTATATCTTTATATTCTTCAGAAAGAAGCAAACCGTCCTTTTCAAGATCATCAAGATCGATGAAATATGGATTGCCTGCATTAGTAGAAAAAGACTGATATGGAGAATCTCCATATCCTGTAGGACAGATTGGGAGAATCTGCCAATATGATTGGCCGGCAGCTGCCAGAAAATCCGCAAATTCTCTGGCAGGTTTACCCATACTGCCTATACCGTGTGGTGATGGAAGTGAAGATATATGCATCAGAATGCCATTACTTCTCATAGTAATTACTTCCTTTGATTATTTTAGTGACAGATTGTTACTTCTGTTTCTTTGTCGAAAATATGCATATTTTCCACATCAAGTGCAAATGTAGTTACATCACCTGTTCTTGTTGGTGTGGCTGGGTTTACAATAGCTGTAAATTTGTTGCCGCCAACATAGAAGTAAAGAATTACATCTGAACCAAGCAGTTCATACATATCAACTTCAGCTTTGAGAGCTCTGTGTTCTGCAGTTGCTTTTTCAACAACATCTTTGTCTTCGTATACGTCTTCAGGACGGATACCAAAGATAACCTCTTTGCCGATGTAGCCTTTTTCTTTAAGTGTTTCTGCTTTTGCTACATTAAGTTTGATTTCGTTTTCAGCAAAGCAGAGGTATACACCATCTTCTTTTTCAACTACAAATGCTTCAGAGAAGTTCATTGTAGGAGAACCGATAAAGCCTGCAACAAATTTATTTACAGGTTTTGTGTAGAGATTTCTAGGTGTATCAACCTGCTGAATAACACCTTTGTCCATAACTACAATTCTTGTACCAAGAGTCATAGCTTCTGTCTGGTCATGTGTTACGTAAACAAAAGTGGTTTCCAGTTTTTTATGCAGATGAGCCAGCTGACTGCGCATTTCTGTTCTCAGCTTGGCGTCAAGGTTTGACAGCGGTTCGTCAAGCAGGAAAACTTTTGGTTTTCTTACCATGGCACGACCAAGGGCAACACGCTGACGCTGACCACCGGACAGAGCCTTTGGTTTTCTGTCAAGGTAAGGAGTAAGACCAAGGATTTCTGCTGCTTCCTTAACTTTTTCATCTATTACTTCTTTTGGTTCTTTTGCCATTTTAAGAGCAAAAGCCATATTGTCATAAACTGTCATATGTGGGTAAAGAGCATAGCTCTGGAAAACCATAGCGATATCTCTTTCCTTTGGTGGCACCTGATTTACCAGTCTGTCGCCGATATACAGTTCACCTTCTGTAATGTCTTCAAGACCGGCAATCATACGCAGTGTGGTGGATTTGCCACAACCTGAAGCACCAACAAGAACAATAAATTCTTTGTCTGCCACTTCAAGGTCAAAACCTTTTACAACCTGCACACCATTATCATATGTTTTCTTAACATTTTTAAATGATAAGCTTGCCATTTTATATATTTCCTCCAAATCAGAGTGGTTTTGTACTTTCACCGGCTATAAGCCGGAATGGTATAAGTTCATGTACTGCATTACTGTTATCCCGGATTTTTTCCATAAGGATTTCAATGCTTCTTTTTGCTATCTCTTCCCTGTTCTGTCTTACAGTTGTAAGTCTGGTGATAAGATACTCTGTAAGTTCAATTCCGTCGAAACCAACTATCGAAATATCTTCCGGGATTCTGAGACCACGGTCTCTTACGGCACGCATTGCTCCCAGTGCCATAACATCAGACATAGCAAATACCGCCGTAATATCCGGTATTCTGTCAAGAAGTTTTTCCATTGCTTTATAACCATGTGACATAACAAACATCGATGGTTCATATTGCAAATCCGAGTCAAATTCAAGATTATTTTCTGAAAATGCCAGTTTACAGCCTTTAAGTCGGCTGGCTGCAACCGGACCGTCCAGATGACCGCCAAGGACACCTATTTTCCTGTGGCCAAGTTTTATAAGGTAATCCACTGCAGCTTTTGCAGCCTCTGCGTCATCTGTGCTTACACTGGAAAGGTTGGGATAATTCAGGCTTTCACCTGAGTTGGTAACCAGTACACAAGGTATGTCTATATTTGAAAACTGCTGTTGGAAAACCTGGTGATTACTGCCAAGAAACAGTATTCCCATTGGCTTTCTGTCGTTGCACACCTGTATGGCATGTTCAACTTCGTTTTCAGTTTCATTCAAATAATAAATCAGACATTCATAACCTCTGTCTTCAATATCATTCTGCAACTGTTCCATCATAGATGCAAAAAGCATATTGTTGGAACCTTTTACAATTATTGCTATTGCGGTACCTGCCCGTTGCTTTAAATGTTTTGCATTGTTGTTAATACGGAAATTGTATTTGTTTACAACCTCCATAATTTTCTCACGGGCAGTGTCAGATACATCCGGACGATTGTTAAGCACACGGGAGACAGTTCCCACCGCATAACCGGATTCTCTGGCAATATCTTTGATGGTGATTGCCATCAGCCTTTAACAGCACCAGCTGCAACACCTTTTATAATGTGTTTCTGACCAAGCAGGTAAATGATAACAATAGGAATAATTGTCAGCATAATACATGCCATCATAGGACCCATTTCAACACGACCGTAACTGCCACGGAAATACTGGATAAGCATTGGAACTGTTTTATATTTTTTGATATCAAGAACAAGTGTAGGAAGCAGATAGTCATTCCATACCCACATAGCTTCAAGGATGCCTACAGAAACCATAGTAGGTTTGAGCATTGGGAATACTATCATAAAATATGTCTGAAGCGGATTACATCCATCAATCATAGATGCTTCTTCAACTTCGATAGGAACAGATTTCATAAAGCCTGCAAACATAAATGTAGCAAGACCTGCACCGAAGCCAAGATAGATAATCCAGATATTCCAAGGTTTGTTCAGCCGCAGCTGGTCTGCTGTCTGTGACAGTGTAAACATAACCATCTGGAACGGAACAACCATTGAGAATGCAAACAGCATATAAAGGCCGGATGAGATAACACCCTTTACTCTGGTGATGTACCATGAGCACATAGAGCAGAACAGCAGGATTGCAAGCACTGATGTAACAGTGATAAGGAAACTGTAGCCAAGTGACTGCAGGAAGCCTTTGGATGCAACTGCGTTTACATAGTTTTCCAGACCGGCAAATGTTTCGGCCGTTGGCAGTTTAAATGCTGCATTTGTAGTGATAGCACGTTCCTGTTTGAATGAGTTGAACAGAATCATAACTATCGGATACATATATAAAACAGATGCAACTGCAAGGATGCATGACCAAACGGTATCTATTGTTTTGTTTTTGTTTTTCATTACCGCTGTACCTCCTTGGAACGAGTTGCCCTGAGCTGTGCAAAGGAAATAACCACAACCAGAATACAGAACAGAACAGCTTTAGCCTGGCCAAAGCCTTTCCACTGCATACCTGCGCGGGAGTAGAATGTCTGGTAAATATTGAGAGCCAGCATTTCTGTTGAATGTGCAGGGTCACCTGCTGTAAGAGCAAGGTTCTGGTCGAAAAGTTTGAAAGAGTTTGTAAGTGTAAGGAACACACATACTGTGATAGAAGACATAATCATAGGAAGTTTAACTTTCCAGAATGTCTGCCATGCATTTGCGCCGTCAATAGCGGCGGCTTCAATAAGGTCATCCGGTACGTTCTGTAAACCGGCAATGTAGATAATCATCATATAACCTATCTGCTGCCATGCAGTAAGGATAATAAGACCCCAGTAACCTGCCAGTGAGTTAAGCGCCAGCAGTGGCTGACCAACTATGGAAAGTACACAGTTGATAAGAATCTGCCAGATATAACCCAATACGATACCACCGATAAGGTTTGGCATAAAGAATACTGTACGGAAAATGTTTGTACCTTTCAGTTCTCGTGTAAGCAAAAGTGCCAGACCAAGAGCGATAACATTGATTACTATAATAGAAACAACTGCATAAGAAACAGTAAATCCAAAAGCAGAAATAAACTGTTCGTCTGCAAGTATACTCTGATAGTTTGAAAGTCCTACAAATTTGGCATTCTTTACAGTTGTAAACTGACAGAATGACAGGTATAATCCTTCAATAAATGGAATAATAAAACCGATTGTAAAAGCCAGCAGCGTAGGAAGAACGAAAACAGGACCATATTTTTTAAGTGCCTTTTCCATAAAACGCTCCTTTTTAAACAAGCAGGGGCAGCAATCGCTTGCTGCCCCCGTTATTCAATCATTAAATAGTATAGAATTATTTAATTTTATTGATTAGCCGTTAGCAAGTTTGTATTCAGCTGCCCAACCATCAACGAAGTTTTTAACAACAACGTTCCAGTTGTCATCTGTCTGATCTGCTGCGTAAGTTGTAAGAGCCTGACCAACCATGTTTTTCCATTCTTCAGATGGCATTGTTGGGAAGTTCCAACCTACTGAAGCTTTACCAGCAGCGATCATAGCATCAGCTTCTTTAACAAATTTGTTATCAGCTGGCAGAGCTTTTGCAAATGGAATTACAAAGCCCATTTCTTTACACATACCGTTAATACCTGTGTCAGATGTTACACACCAGTTAAGGAATGCAAGTGTAGCGTCAATATCTGCCTGAGAAGCCTGGCTGTTTACACACCAGTAGTTTTCAGAACCTGTGCACAGACCCTGGTTAGCTTCGTCACCAACACCGATATACAGAGGAATCATTGTCAGATCGTCAATGATTGCAGCCAGGTCGCCAGCTGCCCATGTACCGTTCTGGTAGAATACAGCTTTGCCATCGATCATTTCTGTTACAGCATCGTTACCTGTTTTTGCAGAAAGTTCTGCTGGGTCACATGTAGCGTTGTTGATGTACAGATCCCAGATGTTTCTGTAGTTGTCAAGGTATGTACCTTTGATTGTGCCAGGAGTAATGCCTTCTGTCTGATATTCAAATGTCAGAGGAAGGTTTGCAAGGTGAGTTTTGAATCTCCAGTCAGAAGAACCGTCCATACCTGCAGATGAGAATGCTGCAAAGCCCAGTTCGTCTTTTCTTGCCTGGATGTCTTCAGCAACTTTTTTCAGGTCAGCAAAAGATTTGATATCTTCTACTTTGTAGCCTGCTTTGTCAAGCAGTTTTGTGTTGGCAATAATGCCGTATGTCTCGATAACATAAGCAAGACCGTAAACTTTGCCGTCTTCTACAAGAGCAAAGTCATCGCCAACAAGCTGGCCATAAACTTCAGAACCTGAGAGGTCATAGCAGTAATCTTTCCAGTTTGCAAGACCTACAGGGCCGTTTACCTGGAACAGAGTTGGAGCTTCAGATTTGCCCATTTCTGCCATCAGTGTTGTTTCGTATTCGCCGGAAGCAGCTGTTACAACTGTTACAGGAACACCAGTTTCATCAGTGTAAGCTTTAGCAAGAGCCTGCCACTGTGCATCCTGTTCTGGTTTGAAGTTGAGGTAGTAAACAGAAGGTGTATCTTCTTCTGCTGTTTCGCCACCACCACATGCTGTGAAAACAGTGAGCATGCAAGCCATAGCCAGAATCAGAGCTAAAAGTTTTTTCATAGTTTTTTCCTCCTAATGGATTTGCGTTTAACCGCATTTTATTTTTTTGGAAACGATTCCAGTTCCCTGATCGCTATTAATTTTACAGGTTTTTATGTACTTTTTCAAGTTTAATTTGTACATTTCAATCAAAATAGTATATATGCTTAAAAATATCTATTAATTTTGTATAAAATAACATATTGCATTTTTTGAAATGATTTTTGTATCGTTGTTTTTGAAAAAGTATATATTTATCTTGAAAAAAAAATGATTTTTATTTAAGATATATACTGTATTCTATTGGAGAGTGAATCATTATGTCTGAAAACAAAAATGGCACCGCCTTAAAAGGTGCTGTTGTGTTAAGGTTAGGTGATATACTGCAGGATTCTGACGGTATCCTGTCCCTTGTAAAACTGAATCTTTTATTTATAATAACCTGTTTGCCATTTATACCTTTTCTGCCTGTTCTTACAGCAGGACCGTCTATAAAAGCATTGCTGCACTGCACAAACAGACTGGTTAAGACAGGATATCTGCCAGATGTAAAAAACACATATATGGAAGCTTACAAAGCCGAAAAAAAAGAATCTGTGCGCGCAGGTGCAGCTGTTGTGATTGTTTCCCTTGTGTTTACACTGGGACTGTATTTTTATCTTGTTATGGCAGGCAATAATATTATTTATGCACCATTTGCATCTGTTTCCCTGCTGGTAATTGTTTTTGCCTGGAGCATAACTGCTCATTTCTTCCCTGCTTTAACTGATAATGACCAACTGTCATACAGGGAAAAGGTAAACAACGCTATGGTTTCTGCATATGAAACACTGCCCAAAACCCTGATTGCTGTAGTTATTTCACTGATATTCATCGCAGGACAGATTCTGTTTCTGCCCGCTTCCCTGCCTTTGGTATTTACGCTGGGATTTTCAGTACCGGCATTATGCTGTGCATTTGCACATACTGAACCGGAATTTATATAAAACAAAAAGCTATGGAGAAATCCATAGCTTTTATTTTTATCTAAGATATTCTTCCAGCAGCTTGTATGTATTTACAAGACCGTCAATATGACTGCGTTCATAACCGTGAGAAGCATATACACCCGGACCGATAAGACCGTGACGAACATCATAACCCGCTTTAAGGCTTACATCAACATCAGAACCGTAGAACGGATAGATATCAACTGCATAGTCTGCACCGGCTTTTTTTGCTGCATTGATAAGATCACTTACAACATCGTAGTTGTATGGACCGGATGAATCTTTTGCACAGATTGAAACCTGTGTTTCAGTACAGTTGAGTCCATTGCCTATACAACCCATATCGACACTGATCATATCTTTTACATCAGCAGGGATACCCGTTGCTGCCCCATGGCCAACTTCTTCATAAACTGTAAAGTCAATATATACCTTTCTGTTGAAAGCTATACTGCCATCTTTGAGTGCTTTTGCAAGTGTGAGAAGAACAGCGGCAGATGCTTTATCATCAAGGAAACGGCTTTTGATAAAACCGCTTTCTGTGATAGTGAATCTTGGGTTTACTGCAACAATATCCCCTGTTTCAATACCAAGTTTCTTTGTATCGTCCTTTGAGTGTACTTTTTCATCAAGAAGCAGTTCCAAAGTGCTGTCAAAGCTTCTCACAATATTGTTCAGTTCTCTGTTTACGTGTGATGATGCGTTTTCAACCTGGAATGTGCCTTCAATCTTTTTGCCGTCTCTTGTGATAACCCATGCTGTTTCTGTTTCTACATTGGATGCATTGAGACCTCCAAGAGGTGTCACAACAAGTGCGCCATTACCTTTGATTGTTTTAACCATTGCACCGAGTGTATCCACGTGGGCTGCCAGCATAAGAGTGTTATCTCCTTCATTCAGCTGACACACTACACCACCTTTATTGAGTGTGTATGGTGCGTAACCCATAGACTGAAGTTCTGTCATAAGATAATCGCTTACTTCTTTTGTATAACCTGTAGGGCTTGGGATAGACAGCAGTTTTTCAAGCTGTTCAATCATATATTCTTTTATATGCTGTTTCATTTTTACCACCTGTTTCAAAATTATTTTATTAAATTATACAATTATTTTGTTGTACTGTAAAGATTTTACATTCTTTTTACTGGTGTTTGCATACATTATTTACATTGAAGAACTAAAATGTGTTTGTTCCAAAAGTACAAATCAGGAGTTAAATATGAGTATATTCAATGTATTTTCACTTATGGGTGGCCTGGCACTGTTCATGTATGGTATGGACGTTATGGGCAAAGCCCTGGAAAAAGCTGCCGGCAGCAAGCTGAGCAGTATCTTAAGCACTATGACAGCCAGCCCATTAAGAGGTTTCCTGCTTGGTCTTGGTGTTACAGCCGTTATCCAGTCTTCATCTGCAACAACTGTTATGGTGGTTGGTTTCGTAAACAGCGGTATTATGACGCTTAAACAGGCCATCGGCATTATTATGGGTGCCAACGTTGGTACAACTGTTACAGCTTGGATTCTTTCCCTTACAGGTCTGCAGGGTGATAGTTTTATCATCAAAATGATGAAACCGTCTTCTTTTGCACCTGTGCTGGCCTTTATCGGTCTGCTGATGTATATGGGCAGCAAAAAAGACAAAAAGAAAAACCTTGGTACAGTTCTGCTGGGCTTCACAATCCTTATGACAGGTATGGATATGATGTCTGCCGCCGTAAAACCGCTCAGCTCAATACCTGAATTCCAGCAGCTGTTTGTAACATTTTCAAATCCTGTACTGGGTGTTATTGTTGGTGCTGTGGTTACTGCTGTCATCCAGTCATCATCAGCTTCTGTTGGTATTCTGCAGGCACTTTCATCCACAGGTGCTGTAACATTCGGCAGTGCATTGCCTATAATCATGGGGCAGAACATAGGCACTTGTATTACCGCAATCCTTTCTTCCTTCAGTACAACAAAAAACGCAAAAAGAACAGCTGCAGTTCATCTGTATTTCAATATAACAGGCGTAGTTATTTTTATGCTTGGCTTCTATGGTCTCAATGCAATATTTGATTTTCCGTTTATAACAAATGTTATAGACCAGAAAGGCATTGCTCTTGTACATACAGCATTCAATGTGGTTGCAACAGTTATTCTGCTGCCTTGTGCCGGTCTGCTTGAAAAAATGGCAATAGTTACTATCAAAGATGATAAGGAAACAGAAGAATTTGCACTGCTTGACACACTGCTGCTGAACACACCGTCTGTAGCTGTTGAAAGAAGCAGAACAGTTGCAAATGAAATGGCAGAAATAGCTCTTAACGGCTTTATCAAATC
>JAFULT010000181.1 GCA_017483145.1 Oscillospiraceae bacterium
AAAAGCGTGGGGGTTGCGACTCACCCACACCCTAAAGCTGCACAGTGTGTGGTATGCTTCGTCTGCTACAAATCGCGGAAATTTGAAACCTTATTCGCTTCGCTCACTCGCTCGACAAATTTCTTTGCGATTTTCGCAAAAATATTTCAACCTGCTAAAGCCCTTGAAATATTTTTGCTCTCCGCAGACTGCGCTATTATTATTCGGGGAAATTCTTTCCCCGAACCCCTTTTGTAGGGGCGACCTGTGGTCGCCCGCAACGGGATGTCCGGAGGCCATCCCCTACGTAACTGATTTAACGCGATACTCCGTAGGGGACGGGTTTCCCGTCCCGTTTTCTGGGTGGGGATGGAACCCCGCACCTGCAGAACAATGCACAGCACGACATATGGCGGGTATATAATATCCCCCATACGAATTGGATAAACTCACAATGCGGGATATTGTCATCCCGGGTGAGCGCCAGCGACGAGGGATCTTTGCAGTATAATTACAGAAAAACCATTGTTTACCAATTATACTGGCGCAAAGATTCTTCAGTCGCGTTACTCCTTCAGAATGACAGCATTATAATTGACTGTGCCTGACAGAGAACAGGCGGTTCGTGAAGCGCCCCTGCATTCAAAAGCTTATAGAAAAACCAACAGAGACTCCACACTGCAATGGAGTCTCTGTCTTAAAAAAGTATATTTTATTCTTGAAGTGAGGAGATTGAAGAATTTCCATTTATACAGCGTTCCCTATCCGCTGCTTTTGATTATATTATAAGTTAGCGGAGGCTAACTGTCAATACTTTTATTGGAAAAATTTTAAAAAAATATTGGTTTTCCTGTCACATATGGTAAAATATAATTACTGAAACAATCTACTTTACAGGTGACAATATGAGCTATTTCGGAAAACTGTATCTGGATAAAGAAAAGGACATTGTGGTTTCCCTTGATATGCAGGGTGAAAAGCTGTCCTATACAATTTTTGCAGACAATCATAAATCAGACAACCTTATAAACAATCTGGCCAGGATATCCGGGCAGCAGACTGTGGTGAAAGACGGAAAAACCGTTATTGAAGGGGATATTCCCTGCTATATCAAAGGGGACGGCAAGCGTGTGTACATACTGCGTCAGGGCGGCACAAAGCTGGCCAACATATATCCGGACGGCACAATTGAGGTGAACAGCCTTATCCCTGCCATTGCCAAAACACTGATGAGCCAGACAAAGGACTACAAATATTCCTTCAGGGAAACACTGGTAAAATCCTATGTGCCACAGGAAGTAAAACTGTCCACAGACCTGCATACCCACGGCAACGCCAATCTGAATGCAGATATACTGATTGCCCTTGCAATCAGGCATCAGATACGCTATCCGCTGTACTATATAAAGAAAATCGGGGTTAAATTGTCCTGTGCACAGCAGGAATTTATCAGCACACAGCGCCGGCAGGCAGAAGCAAAACTGGACCTGACCGGGCTGGCAGGCAAATACCGCGACAGAAAGATTGACGACAATACTTTTATCAACTTTGCAGACCTGATTCTGAACAATATTGAAAATTCCACAGAAAACATAAACAAAGTCCGTATGTCACTGACAATTCTCAAAGACTCACAGGCTGTGTTTACCAACCTGGAAAAGCTGTATCTGTACAGATATGTTTTCACAAAAGGTGTGCCCTGTGACTATCGCATTGACCTTGTGAATATGGACAGAATCGAAGACCGGGATGTGCGTTCCTATCTGGAAAGAATGCTGGCAGACAATGCCAACCCGGACTATGCCTGCAACACCCTGTACGAAGATACCCTGCTGTGGATAGGCCGTGAATATCAGAAAAAATATATAAAATATGTGGAAATCAGCGACACCACACTGGTTAAAAAAGATGCTTCCAATGTGAAAATGCTGCAGCAGATACACCGCATCCTGCCGCTGGTAAAGGCTGAAACAGGGGTGGATATCCGTTTTCTGACTGCCATACGCCGTATTCCGCTGACCCTGGTAAAACAAAACATCACATCTTCCAGTTACCTTACAGATGCCATACAGGCGCTGAAGGTGGTGTGCAAAGACCCATATGTGGTGGGCAGTGACTTTGTAGGGGAAGAAATAAACGATATCGGCGAACTGAAAGCAGTTATAAAAGAAATTGTGACCAAGATTGCCAGCAATGACAGAAACTGGACAATCCGCATACACGCCGGGGAAAACGACTCGCTGAAAACCAATATGGAAAAAGCCATCGCCCTTGTGGAAGATGCCCTGCTGCCGGGACAGCGGTTCCCGTATATGCGTATCGGTCACGGGCTGTACAGCGCCAGCCTGAAAAGCAACCGGGGCAGACAGCTGATGGAAAAAATCAGGACACACGATGTGGTGCTGGAATTCCAGCTGACCAGCAATGTGCGTCTGAACAACATTACAGACCTGCGCACACATCCGCTGAAAACCTATCTGTCCAAGGGAATTTCCTGTGTAATGGGCACAGACGGCTGTGGTATGTACGGCACAGACAGCATTGACGAACAGCTGGCACTGACCAACTTCCTTAAAATTTCAGATGCTGAATTTATGCAGATGAAAAAGGCAGAAGATGCCATTATCGCCCGTCAGACAGCCAATTTTGAAAAGAAAATGGCAGAATTTACCGCCGCCCTTGCCGGCAGGACCGTGGCAGAATACTACACAGAAGAACTGCCAAAGGATTTTGACGATATCCGTGATGTAAAATTTGAAATCAACAAACAGCCGTCCTACCCTGTTTTCAAAGACAGAATAAAGGAACTGCCCTGGGACAAATACCCTGTGGTTGTTGCCGGGGGCAGTTTCAGCAGCGGCAACGCATCAGTCAAGGTAAGTGATGCAGACAAACAGCTGCTGCAGGCACTGCTGGACAGCCTTGATGCGGATAAAGTGTTTTTTGTGGTAGGTCACAAACTGCTGGGACAGGAAAAATACATTGTGGAACACAACAAAGGCTTTGAAATATACTCCATTGCCCCGTCACTGATGGACAGAAAACAGCTGAAAAGACTGCAGAAAGCCAACATCAGCGGTGTGAGAATTTCCACAGAATCACGGGAAATGGGCATTTACAAATCTTTCAACTATGAAATTTTTGAAAGAAGAAACTGTGCCCTGCTGGCCTTTGACGGCAACTCCTCCATTGCAAACCTGGTGCAGGAAGCCAGAAACGGCAAGGCAAAATCAAGAATTTTCATCTATCCGAAATCAGCTGTGCTGAAGGCAAAGGCCGCATCCCTGGAAGGCTATGTGACAATCAATGCCCCTGCCGGAGAAGTAATAGCAAGAATACACAAAATGGAAGATGATATCGGCACAAAATTATAATAAATACGGCTCTGCTCAGCAGGGCCGTTTTTATTGATACAGATAACTGACAGCTATACTGGTGAAAGGCTTCAGCTCTGGCATTGAGCGAAACAAAATGTCATTCCGAACGCCACAGGCGGAGGAATCTTTGCAGTAGAAATACAATAAAAACAATTATCCCACAGGAGACTATAATGCAAAGATTCTTCGTCGAAATTGAATTTCTCCTCAGAATGACAGATAATAAATTCTGATAAGAACGCCTGTATCATACCCTTATGTGTTTCTTCTTGAAAAATCACAGATTTTACTATACAATCTATATATCAATTCTTTCGGAGGGACTATGGTAAATACTGCTGTTTCGTCGGTTTTTGCCTATGTGGCAACAAATATTGACGACCTGTTTATACTTATGCTGCTGTACACGGCGGCACGGGGTGCAAAACAGAATACACAGATTGTCTCCGGCAGATACGCAGGTATATTCCTGCTGGTGGCGGCGGGCTGCCTTGGTGCATACGGGCTGCAGACCTTTGCCGGCAGATATCTGCCGCTGATGGGATTGATTCCAATTGCACTTGGCATTAAAGAGCTTTTTTCAGCAGAAGAAGATGATACGCAGATTGAATACAGGCGGAATATGACGGTAACCACAGCGCTGATGACGATAGCCAGCGGCCGGGACAACATAGGGGTATATACCGCCCTGTTTGCCCGGTGGAAACTGCCACAGCTGTCTGTTATGGCCGTGGTTTTCGCAGTTATGACAGCTGTTTGGTGCATTATCGGCCGGAAACTGGCATATATGCCCCTGCTGCAGAAAATGCTGACACAGCACAGAAAGAAAATTGTGCCGCTGGTATACATCAGCCTTGGCATTTATATAATGATAAAATAAAGCGGAGTGATTTCACTCCACTTTTATGTATATTTCCCTGTAATCATCCCAAACTAACATAAAATTCCACTGTCAAGGAGATATGTTATGAGAGCAACAGGTGTTGTGAGAAGAATAGATGATCTGGGAAGAATAGTTATCCCAAAGGAAATAAGACGTACCATGCGTATGAAAGAAGGTGACCCGCTGGAAATTTTTACCAATTCCAACGGTGAAATAATGCTGAAAAAGTATTCCATGATGGATGGTCTGGCACAGCTGGGGCAGAATTTTGCAGACAACCTGTACAAAGTCAGCGGCCTGTCCTGTGCCATATGTGACACAGACAGAGTGGTGGCCTATGCAGGACGGGGCAAAAAGGAATCTGTGGATATGCCTATTACAAGGGATATTGAAGAAGTGATTTCTTCCCGTATGAGCTATTTCAAACAGTTCCCCAATGAAAAAAGCGTTTATACACATTCCGGTGCCAGCGTGGCGGCGGTGGGTATCACCCCGGTGATAAACGGCGGCGACTGTGCCGGTGCTGTTGCCCTGCTGGCGGAAAACGGCCAGGTGCTGACAGACAGCCAGAAAAAACTGCTGGTGCTGACAGCATCTTTACTGGCAGGCAATATGGAAAGCTGAAAAAAAGGGCGGGTTTTATACCCGCCCTGCTTTTTTATTTGATTTTTCTGTTTTCTGTCCTTACAAATGGCGGCAGAACAGTTTCTTCTGTGAGAATATGATATTTCCACGGACGGCGGAATGCGTTGCCGTGAACTTCGCTTTCCTTGTATTCGCGTATTGCGTCCATATCAAAATCAGCAATGTAAATGCCCTCTTCCCCGCCTGCTTCCATAATGCAGGTATCGCGGGGGCCGCTGCCGTCAGGCGGGTATGCAATACCGTCAAAGCCTGTGGAGTGTCCGTTGCAGTCCGGCTTGCCCTGTGGGTAATTGCAGGTGGCAATGGCATACATATTTTCATAGGCGCGTCCGCGCAGCTGGGACAGCCTGTTTATCTCCATAGGGCAGGCGTTTGGCACCAGCACCAGTTCCGCCCCTTTCAGCATAAGGATTCGCCCGCTTTCCGGGAATTCACGGTCATAGCATATCATAGCGCCGATTTTCACACTGCCTTTTGCAGTATCAAGGTCAGCCACATAGAAATCTTCACCTGGATAAAGCACACATTCGTCCCCGAAATCACAGGTGTGCACTTTGGCATAATGGAGAACTTCCCTGCCGTGGCGGTCAAACACAGTTACACTGTTGCGCGGCAGTGGCTGCCGGCTTTCCAGATATGTGATGGCAACTGCCATTTCCAGTTCCTTTGCCAGAGCAGAAAAAGCCTGCACAAAACTGCTGTCCTTTGGCACAGACAGCCGGTGCACCTGTTCCTTATCCTGCGGAATAACATAGCCTGTGTTCCATATTTCCGGAAAAAGTGCTATATCAGCCCCCATTTCCTTTGCCTTGCGGCAGGCGGCAATGCCTTTTTCAAGATTCTGCTGCTGACTGCCTGCGGGCATAATCTGCAGAAGTGCAACTTTAAGGGATTTCATAGTAAGTTCCTTTCGGAGAATTATTGTATATAATTATAATAACACAAAAGGGGACATATGTCCCCTTTTTATTTATGGTCTCAAACCAAGACCGCCTTCCAGAGTGATTGTTTCACCTGTCATATATTTGAAGTCCGGGCCTGCAATCCGTACGCATACACGGCCGATTTCCTTTTCAGGGTCACCGAAGAAGCCCATTGGCGGCATTTCCACATTTTCTTCAAAGGCCAGCGGATAGTCTTTGTGGAATTTTTCCAGCTGTGCTGTCCAGGCCAGAGGGCAGATAATGTTGGCATTGATGCCGTCCTGTGCCCATTCTGTAGCGGCTACACGTGTAAGACCGCGGATAGCTTCTTTGGCGGCGGCGTAGCTGCTCTGACCAAAGTTGCCGAAAAGCCCTGCGCCGGAAGCAAAGTTGATAACTGTGCCCTTTGTTTCCTTAAGGTATGGATAAGCGGCTTTCATATAATAGAATGCAGCGTAAAGACCGGAGTAGATAGCCAGGTCAAACTGTGCTGTTGTGTGCTGTGAAATAGGAACACCGGAAGCTGATGCCTGTGCATTGTTGATAAGCACATCAATGCGGCCAAATTTTTCTGCTGCCTGTTTTACAACATTCATTGCGATGGCTTCGTTGTCTGAATCTTTGTTGATATCTGCCTGGATTGCCAGCACCTGAACGCCATAAAGACGTTCCAGTTCTTCTTTTGCATCCAGCAGTTTCTGCATATTGCGGCCTGTGATAACCAGGTTTGCACCTTCTTTTGCATAAGCTGTTGCAATACCATAGCCGATAGAGCCGCTGCGGCCGTCTGCCAGTACCCGGCGGCCTGCACCTGTGATTATAGCTGTTTTACCTTTTAAAAAACCCATAATATACCTCCTGTATATTCTGTTATGTGTCGTTTTATATAATTTGTATTTCTTGCTTATTAGTATAATATATCATTAAGAAAAATTCAAGTGATTAGGTCACATTAAACTGTTATCCGTACAGGTATCCGCATAAAATTCATTTGAAAATTTGATTTTGCTGTAATCAAATTCCGCCTGCAGATTTTTTACATAGTCATATGGGTTTTCCACAGGCTGTACACCCAACCGCTGAATCTTCTGCAGTATTTCAATATGCTGTGGCTCTGTTATAAAGTCCATATTGCTCCGGCTGTTCATCAGGCTGTCATAGCCGTTTCTGTCCATATAGTACAGCTGGTCCAGCACATTGGTGCTGCCGGTGGCCAGCACAAGACCCAGGAAATCTGCAAAATTTTCTGCCACAGGGTAAACATACACATCCCCCTCCGGGATGGGGTTTACTGCAAAAATCATATCGCCACAGCCGTCAACCATACAGAAGTGTACCCCGTCCACACCCATACTGCCGATAATGCAGCCGTTTTTCGGTGTGCAGAAATATCTGTATTTATCATCTTCCGCAAAGAAGCCGATTCTGGAAAAGTCTATATCAAGATTTATAAACCGCTGATAAAGTGTC
>JAFULT010000182.1 GCA_017483145.1 Oscillospiraceae bacterium
GGGATTGCAGACCTCCCCCACTGGGGAAGAAGGGAGCGTGAAGCGTTCAGCACAACATATCCACCCTGGTCACAAACCGGGTTCTAACATAGCCATACACGGCCGGATGGGTTTATATATAAAAATTCGCGTAACCTGAATTTTCGGGTTACGCTTTTTCATAATTATAATGTATTAAAAGGAGTTTTTATGGCTTTTAACGAACGCACCCTGATGGCGGTTGACAGGGACAGATACGAAAAAATTGTAAACAGCCATGTGGTGCTGGTAGGCGTTGGCGGCGTTGGTGGCGCTGTGTTTGAATGTCTGGTAAGATTTGGTATGAAAAAAATCACCATCATTGACTTTGATACAGTGGACCGGACCAACCTGAACCGCCAGATCATCTCCACCACTGCCACTGTAGGCAGGATAAAGGTGGATGTGGCAAAGGAAAGAGGGCTGGCCATCAACCCGGAATGTGAAATAAACACATACAATATGTTTATTGAAAAAGACAACCTGCACATTATTTCCGACCTGTGTCCAGACTATGTTGTGGATGCCATCGACAGTGTGAAAAGCAAGCTGGACATGGTGCAGTACTGCCATGAAAACAATATCAGAATAATTTCCGCCATGGGCACGGGCAACCGCTTTGCCGTGGACGGATTTGTCATTGATACCGTGGAAAACACCGCAGGAAACGGCTGCGGCCTGTCACGAGTAATGAGACAGGAACTGCGAAAAAGGGGCGTACAGGGCCATATAAGCCTGTTTAACAGGTACCCGCCCCAGAGCAAGGCCGTGAACAGTTCCAACGGCCGCCACGCCCCGGGCAGCACAGTCTTTGCCCCGAATCTGGCCGGTATTATGATTGCACAGTATGTGTGTGACAAACTGGGAGAACAGTAAAAAAGACCGTCTTATGACGGTCTTTTGTTTTTTATGATTTTCAATGGTATTTTTACCGCAAAGGCCACAAGACTGCACAGGACAAAAATCAGACTGCAGTAGATAAATGTGTATTTAAGGAACTGCAGTGTTGTTTCACTGCCGTCAAGGAAGGTGGCAACCACCCACCCGCGCAGGCCTTTTTCGCTGGCCAGCTCCTGCACAACCACATGCAGCACATATATCCACAGGGTGTTGGATGCCAGCAGATTGATGATGTCTGCCGCCACAGGTCTGAAGCTGAGGGCAAACACTGCAAGGGATGCAGCACACACAAAGCCTACCGAAGTATACCAGCCGTAGAAATGGGTCTGTGCCCGGTCGGCATTCAGCAGGTTGCGCATATACACCGCACGTCCGGCATTTGTCAGCAGTAAAACTGCAATTGCTGCCAGGCTTACAAGCGGTCTGCCTTCAAAAAGACTGCGGTGCTTATAGATTATACTGCCTGCAATCACAAACAGGCATCCCGGAACAAAAACTGTTACCGGCACCATTTCCGCGTGGAAAATGGCATTTCCTGTCATATCATTGGCCAAGAGAAGGGCAAACATTGCCGCCATAAACAGCAAATCCCCTTTTTTACCATCCAATCTGTCTTTTATCAGTTTAAGCAAAGGGTAGGCCAGCACTATCATTGCGTGCATATACAGATACCACAGGTGTCTGCTGTTGTGAATCAGCGGGTTCCAGGTCAGTACCGACGCGGCAAACTGGCTGAACACAGCACCGTAATCCACAGTATGGCCTATCAGCAAAGGATATACAATGGCTATAAACAGGGTGTATGCAAACATAGGCAGCACTATTCTTTTAAGACAGGTTGTTATCCTGTCCCGCCAGCTTTGTCTGCCAAAGAAGAAAAAGCCTGTTATCAGCAGGAAAACGCCCACAGCATCGGTGCACAGGCAGGTAAGCAGTACACGTACCAGTTTCTGCTGGCCAGCCACCATTGTGGACGGTTTGAAATGAAGTATCAGCACGGAAAAACAGGCCACAAGGCGCAAAGCCTCTATCCTGCAGTCCCTTTTTCTGCCTGCTGCAATATTTCCCACAGAAATGCCCTCCTTTTGCCTTTTTGTAAAATTATAGTATATACCGGTTTATATTTCAAGTTCGGTATAAAACAGAAAACCACAGGCAGTCCTGTGGTTTTTGCTTTTATACTATTTTTGTTGTCCAGTCTTCCAGATTCCATATATCGGTTACAATATCCTGGTAGAATTCCGGTTCGTGGCTTACAAGGATTACTGTGCCCTTGAAATCCTTTATGGCTTTTTTCAGTGATTCCTTTGCTTCCACATCCAGATGGTTTGTAGGTTCGTCCAGTACCAGCAGGTTCATTTCCTTCAGCATAATGGCACACAGACGCACTTTGGCATTTTCACCGCCGGACAGCACACGGCACTGTGTCTCTATATGCCGGCTGGACAGACCGCATTTTGCCAGGGCACCGCGCACCCCTGCATTGGTCATTGACGGGTACATATCCCATATTTCATACAGGGCAGTTTTGCTGCTGCCGATGTGTTCCTGTTCAAAATAGGCAGGCTCTGCGTAATAATCCAGCTCTGCGCTGCCGCTGAATGCCGGAATAATGCCCAGCATTGTTTTCAGCAGTGTGGATTTGCCCAGACCGTTTACCCCTTTTATGGCAATTTTCTGCCCGCGTTCAATTTCAAAGTTTACAGGGCGGGTCAGTGCGCTGTCATAGCCCAGCACCAGGTCTGTGCCGCGCACCACCACCTTGCCCGGTGCACGGGAATATTTAAACTCAAAGGTTGGCTTTGGTTTTTCCTTTGCCAGTTCGATTACATCCATTTTATCCAGCTTGCGCTGTCTGCTGCGGGCCAGGGTGCTGGTGGCAGCCCTTGCCTTGTTGCGTGCCACAAAGTCTTCCAGCCTTTCTATTTCCTTCTGCTGTTTTTCATAGGCCTGTTCCAGCTGGCGCTTTTTCAGCTCGTACATATTGATAAAATCGTCATAATTGCCTTTGTATCTTGTCAGCACAGCGTTTTCCACGTGGTAGATAACATTTGTAACAGCATTGAGAAATGGCACATCGTGGCTTACCAGCATAAATGCGTTTTCGTAATTCTGCAGGAAGGTTGTCAGCCAGCGGATATGGTTTTCATCCAGATAGTTGGTAGGTTCGTCAAGGATAAGGATGGTAGGGTTTTCCAGCAGCAGTTTGGTCAGCAGAACCTTTGTTCTCTGACCGCCGGACAGCTGGCTTACGTCCCTGTCCAGCCCCAGTTCCCCAAGACCGAGACCGTTGGCAAATTCTTCTATGCGGCTGTCAATGGTATAAAAGCCGCTGTGGTCCAGAATATCCTGTATTTCTCCCACATCTTCCAGCAGCTGTGTCATTTCTTCGCCGGTGCAGTCGGCCATTTTGTTGTACATTTCCAGCATATCGGTTTCCAGCTGATACATTTTGCTGAAGGCTGTGCGCAATACATCGCGTATAGTCATACCTTCCTGTAACACAGAGTGCTGGTCCAGGTAGCCTGCTGTGGCTCTTTTTGCCCAGGTCACGCTGCCTTCATCCGGGGCAATCACACCTGTGATAATGTTGAGAAAGGTGGTTTTGCCTTCCCCGTTTGCCCCCACAAGGCCGATATGTTCGCCTTTTTTCATACGGAAAGAGGCATTGTCCAGTATCTGTCTTTCCCCAAAGCCGTGGGTTACATTCTGTACATTAAGCATATATTAATCCTTTCGGTATTGTACTCTGAAATATTATTTTAGCATATTGGGTAAAGAGATGGCAAGGAGACAAATTATAGTTTATATGCGAAAGCATATAAACTATAATTTGCATGCCGGTTTGCCGTGGAAGGCAACTTGTTGCCGACCGCGCGCAAATGCGAGCCGCGCCCGAAGCGAGCAAGGCCATAAAAAAGCAGAACTGTGCACTCAACCATA
>JAFULT010000183.1 GCA_017483145.1 Oscillospiraceae bacterium
ATCCGACCGGCACAATTTTCCGTTCATATAGTGATGCCAATATACATAGGTATCGTGCTGATTATGCTGCAAGAATATATGAGGAAGCTATAAAAAGGGGTAAGGCAAACGGAAAACTGTATAAGGTAAGAGACGGTAGCGGAAGAGTATATGATAAAGGCTGTCTGGCCTATGTTAATGAAATGCTTGGACATGGTGATGAGAGGGGATATACCGCTATTCATAATTATCTTTCTTATGGAGAAAACAAAGAATCGACCATAAAATATATACCCGTTTATACCACAAAGCCAATACAATAAAAAACGCCTGTTTTAGGGGGCGAAACTCGGCGTTTAGAACCTAAATACTTTAGGTTCCAAACTTCATAAAAAAGTCTGATTTTCCTTTAAAAATAAGGAAATTTTTAGGTTCTAAAATTTTAAAAACCGACTGACTTTTAGAACTAAACTTGTGGTATAATCAGGCTGTTTTTACGAAATTTTCACTTTAGGTTCTAAATTTAAAGGACAAATGCCGATTTTCCCCTAAATATAAAGGAAAATCGGCATTATTTTTTAGAACCTAACTCATTTTTCACCGTTGCCGGCGCTGTTTTTCAAATCCTCGGCAATAAGGTCTGTCACATAGCCGTTGAGACTCTTGCCAAGCGCATCTGCTCTGGCCTGTATTACTTCTTTCTGGCCTTTTTTTACACGCAGGCGAACGTCTTCATATGCTTTTTTATTGTACTTTTCTTTTACTGCAACTGATGTCTTACCCATTTTTGTTCCCTCTTTTCTATTTATAGAAAGTATACAATATATTGGCTCTTGGTACCAGTAGGTAATGTCACAAAAATTCTTCCTGTGCTTTGTATAATACCACAATATCCGATTATAGTGGTACCAGTATGCTTTTTGCATAAACGATTGCCATTTATTTTAGTAATTGTGTATATTTACATGGTGGTACCAGTATGGTATAATTAGGCCATAAGATAAGTCATGACTAAAACTAAACCAATATTACGGAGGTGCGATTATGAAAATTTTAAACGACATTAAACTGCTGCATGAACTTGATACACTGCGCAATGAATATGACAGTGCATATCTGAATTTAAAAAGGAATATCACTTCTGCATATCAGATGTATCTTGTTCAGAAAGCCGAAACAGATTTCAGAAACAAGTCACTGGACTGTTTCAGATGTTACCTTGTGGATGACCACACTAAAAACCGGTTTGCAGCCTATTGTGGTGTTGATTCCGGTGAAAGAATTTACTACATGATTAAGTATACCGAAGACTTCGGAATGGTCTTTGTAATGGGTAAAAACAATATTGTTGTTTCCCAAAAGCCATTTTTTTACGAAGATACTGTTTTGGATATTCTTTTCACTTTTGAACTTCAGATGACTCTTTGTGGTTCTGATGATATTTATTAATGGAGGTATATTACTATGAATTTTAACTTTGATAATTATTTCTTTGGAAAAACTCAGCGCAATGAATTCAGCGACAACGATTCCTGCCGTATGGCTGCATTCTTTGTACAGGATGGCAGATGCTATGTTACCGGTATGACTTTACGCTCCGGGGAAAGACAGCTTCACCATCGCCTGCCAAAAAGCAAGGGCGGCAAAGACACTCCGGAAAATCTGATTTTCCTTGAAAGCAGAGTACATAGGATGGTGCATACCAATAACTATGATGAATACTGGACTCTTGAAAAGGAACTTAATCTGACAGATGCACAGTCCAAAATGGTGGAACAGCTCCGTTATGAAGCAGGCAGTTACTTCTATGTGTAGGGAGGTATGTGTATGAATGAGTTTCTGACAATGCTGGTGTTTGAATCAGCAATACTCAACAACTACAAAATCAAAGGTTTTGAGCATATGGATATAGACAGGATTAAACTGTTTCTCTTTCCTGAAGATGGCAAGCTGACACCTGTTGCTGTACTGATGACCAGATTCAATCAGATTGTACATATTTCAAGTTTCGGTAACAACTGGAATATCTGTACCGGCAGTACGGATTTAGGCGAACTTAAAGAACTGTTCTTCCGTGAGCTTTACAGCTATATGAGCATATTCACCCACAGCAATGATAACTTCAGTATGAAGCTTATCCATATTGCAAGGGAGATGGCTGACAGTCACAGAATGCAGTTTACCTGCACATCAAAAGACTTTCATAACTTTGTACTTACAGTGACAGTAGAGCACCCGGACAAAGAAAGCAATGTTATCGGCAGGGAGATATTCACCTGTGACAAAATGACTTTTGACAGCCTGCTTGAAAAGGTTACTGAAACAGGCAACAGAATATGGAACAAGTATGTTGAATGGCAGCCGTATGCTTATGCAATAGAAAGGAGGTAACAGCTATGATTAGGCCCAATGTATCTATATTATCACTCAGTATGAATTTTTCAGGTGATGATAAATTCAATAATCTTGAGATATATGATGTTACAGGGGTAGATTACCTTGTAAATATGGCAGATGAAGAAAACATCATCAGCACCTGTATTTTCTTCAGCAAAAACGACCCGCCTTTCAAGCTGCTGACCTTTGGCGACGGCTGGAAGCTTACACCCGGCATATCACTGGATAAGCTGAAGAGAATGTTTCTGGAGGAGGTATACACAATGATGTATACCTTCTCCCACCGTAGAAACAGTGTAAGGTTCCGCCTGGTACATACGCATATTGTACTGGAAAACGGAGAAAAGTTTTACATCTATGCAGAGTCTTTTGACTGCAGGGAATTTATTCTCAATGTAAGCCTGTGCAATGATGAAACGGAAGAAGAAACCACTGTTGCAGCCGGTATATTTACTCTGGAAGACAGGACATATTCAGGGCTTGTGAAAAAGGCAAGCGAAGAAGCCGATAAAATACTGGATAAAATTTTCGACTTTGAAAAATATTTAAGAACAGGAGAATTTACAAAATGACAGAAATAGAAAAATGGGTCACAGACCTTTATTATAAATACCCGGACAGATTCGTTACAGATGAAGAAACAAGCAAAAGCACTGACAGCTGCAAGGCATACACAATCATTGGTGTAACCAAAAGCCTTCTCAGCATATCCGCCTTAATCTATCTCAATGTGTATGGCATTGTTGAAAAGATTGAAAGGGTTATGGTTATTGATGCCAAGGCGTACTTTGACTCACTGGACAAAGGCGCTTAACCCTCTCGGAGAGTAACTGAACTGCAGGTTATACACCTGCAGTTTTTTACTTAAGCACAGTAATTTTAATAAATTGATTAACATTAAAAACAACAAAAATCCTCTGCCATTTTTATGCGGCAGAGGATATATTTATACATTCTTAAAAATATATAAGTTGCTGTAAAAGACTCTTGGGTTGAATTGCAATCGCTTTTTTGTAAGGGCCATCAAGGGGCCACTTATCCGTTAAAACATATCAGTTAATAACAATTTGCATGATTGTGAAAAACTGTATAAACCCTTTATTTTAGCGGGTTTACAAAGTTTTGTGAGGATATAATAAATTACATGAAATTGGCACTTATACTTCAATACCAAGTTTCATATATATAATTCCTCCTTCAAAAGGGCATATTTCAACACATATATCATACACTATTTTGATGTAAAAGTCTATAAGGGAAAACGGGCATATTGTGTTCAGTTTATTGCAGCGTTGCACTACGGATTTATTGAGGTTTTTCCACAGTTGAATGCGGATGCTGAGTAGCTGGAAGCGGAAGACAAACGGACGAAAGAAAGAGAGTCGGAAGTGGAAAAGACCGGAAGAGAAGCGGACGAGAGAAAGCAGAGAAGAAGGTAAGCACCTGTGGGAGCGAAGCAGGGAAGAGCGAAAGGAAACCAACAGCAGAGCTGAGTACAGGAACCTGGAAGGAAGGCATGAGAAATCAGGCCGGAGAGAAAGGGGAAACCGAGGAAGCGAGAGCGGAAACGGGCACCGGAGAAGCCGCAAGGCAGAAACCACCGCCTGATGAAAAGTGGAGATAGATAAAGACAGTCTTGACCGAAAGGTCAGGGCTTTTTGTTTTATACGGACAGATGAAAAAACAGGCGGTGCACATATTTGCACCGCCTGTTACTGTTTATAAGTACCTTTACAGTAAATCTGTTCCCTGCATCAGCAGATACGGATATATCGTAATTTTTTTGGAAAAGAAAGTGAAGTACCCTACTTTTTACCGCTTAGGTCAAGACTTCGTTTATATGCTTCACAGCTCATTTTATATGATTGTTCTTCTACCCAGATGAAAAAATCTTCGTCAGCAGGATGACCTGTGAGAATATTTTCAAGTTCACAGTTCAATTTTTCTTCCACTGATTCAAAAAAGAATTCTATACCTCTTTCAAGGATGCCCCCCTTGGTGGCGGCGTTTTTTGTATCCTGCTCAAGTTCAGCTTTTGATTTATACTGAATCGGGAAGACGTTCAGCGCAAAAGAGCACATGTCAATATACTCTGCATCTTCATCGCTTACCATATCCTTATTTTCAGTTGTGAATTTGCGCAACCCTTTGTACCAGGCTTCCATAAATGGTCTGAAAAAAGGTTTCAGAACATCCGGAATATCTTTATCGTCACACCGGCCTATTACAGGCAGCTGTGGGAGAATATCATATTGAGCCTTTCTCATAGCATTTCCTATGGAATTAAGTGCTGTATCAAACCCATTGTTATCACAGGCGGCTTTTATAGCATAGGAAACTTCATAGCATACATGACTGGTTATTTTACCGGCCAGCAGAACAAGAGAATCTGCATCGCTTGTCTGTGCTGTATAACCGTAAGGGGCAAGCAGTTTTTTCAGAACTTCTTTTCTGCCTTCCGGCCATTGGTGATATGCATAAGAAATATAATTGATGCCCACAGGGGACAGGTCGTAACCACACACATTATCCAGTATATTTGGCAGTATTTTTACTGCATTTACATCGCCACCCAGTTTTTCGCACATCCAGTCTGCAGAAGGAGAAGGGATAAAACTGTACAAGTCCGGCAGCTTGATATTGTTTTTTCTGCAGTTTTCATAGTATGGTGCCAGAATATCAGTCACGATTTCCGGGGCAGTTTCCGGTGGAGCTGAAAATATGATTACAGTAGGATTAACTCTGTCAAGTACATCAGCTGTATCATTTACGCTTATATCATATCCCAGTTCAAGTCTTTTTTTATCTACGTCACGGTTATGGCCTTTAATGCCATAGGCTATATTCTGCAGATTATCTGTTCCGGCTGCATTTCTCATACCTTTTCCCATATAACCGCCGATAAAGCCTGTTCCTATTACCACAAATTTTTCCATATATTAACCTCCCAAAACAATTGAAAACACAGGCAATGGAAAATTCCCCATTGCCTGCATACAGAACTATTTAAGAATATCTCTGAAAATATTGGCTGACTTAAGCGTAGGAGCTATAGCCTTATAAAGAGCAACTGCTACAACTACAGCAATAATAGCATTGATACCGCTTGTTGTACCTTTAGTGATAAGCACAGCCATTGTGGCTTCTGCTGAGCTGCCAAGAATAACCTGCTGGATATAAGACTTCAACAGATAAAGTACCACGTAAGCAGCAGCACCGGCAATGGAAGCGGCAATGTCTTTGACAACTGTTCTGTTTTTGCCCAGATTTGCAATGGTACCCACAGTGAAGCCCATTACAAATTTGTTGATAAAGCTTATCCAGAATTCAGGAGCCCACCGCGGGTCCATCAGGTCTACAAGGGCTGTGCCGATACCTGCTGACAGACCACCGGTAACCGGGCCGAACAGAAGGCCGGACAGAATACACATACTGTTGCCTACATGAATCTGTGTTTTGCCTGCACCCACAGGAATAGGAATCCGCATAAATTTGGTTGTGATAAATACCAGGGCAGCCATAACCCCTATAGCTGCTATAGTTTGTGAATTGATTTTTTGCTTTTTCATAAAAACGCCTCTTTATTTCATATAAATCAAACTGCAGTTTATCTGCCATTATTATATATTTTTGAGGCTTTTTATGTGTTAAAGTGATATTAATTATTGAAACACAACAAAAAAATTGTTAACAGGCAGTTCATAAATTTTTTAATTTTTTGTTTTGTCCGGGATATAAAATTATTTGCAGTCATTGAGCTTTACACAGCTTTCTGATATAATTGAGCCAGAAATAAATCCTTTTACGGAGGTAACGGATATGAAAAAAGAAGCAATGGAAGTTCTGCTGAATGCCGCATATGCAGTGGGGCTTGGCAGCTGTTGGATTCATCGCTGCAAGGAAATGTTCTCCCTGCCGGAAGGCAAGGCCCTGCTGAAAGAATGGGGGCTGGATGAAAATCTGCGCGGTGTATGCTCTATCGCCCTGGGCTATGCAGACTGTGAACACCCAACACCTGTTCCAAGAAAAGAAAACTATATCATAAAGCTGTAAACAGCAAACAAAAAAGCGGAGCAGTGCTCCGCTTTTAATGTTATTTACTAAGCTCACTCTGCAGCCATACTGCGCCTACGTCAAGAGCGCTGTACAGGCCGTTTTTGATACCCTGCTTTTTCATTCTCTGCATCGGGTCCAGAGTTGTGTCAGTGGAAATTAAAGAAACGTGTATCTTGTCTGATACTGTCTGATTACCTACCTGCTTGGTGCTGAGCACTTTCAGATAAACAATAACAGGTGCATTAGGGTCGCCGTAATACATTTCGTCATTGCTTCTCACCAGCGGCAAACCTTTGTAAGTCAATGTTTCCATTGGGCAATACCTCCGTGAAATTACTCAGGGAGTTATGCAAGATAGTTTTTCAACAGGCTCTGGAGAATATCGTCTCTGTCCAGCTTTCTGATCTTGTTTCTTGCTCCCTGGTGTGTAGTGATGTAGGTAGGGTCTTCTGACAGGATATAACCTACAATCTGGTTGATAGGATTGTATCCCTTTTCCTTCAAAGCATCATACACTTCCTTCAAAGTCTGTCTGATTTCTTCGTCTCTTTCATTGTAAATTGAAAAAATAGTGGTTTCGCTCATCCTACACCCTCCTTTATAGATACTATTATTGTACAGTAAAAGTGTGAACAATTCAAGTGAAAAAAACAAACTGTATGAATATATATGAAAAACTGCACATTATTATGATTATCCTGCCGCTTTGCCCTATATATACATATGATATTTAATTGACAATTAATATGCACAAATGTATAATAATAGAATACAAAAAAACATTTTTTCTTTAATAATACAGGATATCTGCCGCCATTGAGAGAGGAATTTGCGGATGTATCCTGAAAGTGGAGGAACTATATATGAAAGAAAAACTGGAAGCCCTGCTTCGCGATGGTATTCCACGGATCAACGGCGCGAAAACAGAGGCTGAACTTCAGGAGCTGAAGGGCAAACTCCTGGGTAAACAGGGTGAAGTAACCCTGCTTATGAAAGAAATGTCCAAACTGCCTAAGGAAGAACGTCCTGCAGCAGGTCAGCTGGTAAACAAGGTTAAAACAGAGCTGTCTGAACTTATCGACACACGCAGAGAAGAACTGAAACTGAAAGCCAGCGAAGTTTCTGCTGATTTTGACTGGTCTGTTCCTGGTCTGCCACCAATGAGCGGCGGTCTGCACCCGATTATGCAGATGTGCTATGACCTGAACGATGCTTTCCGTTCACTTGGCTTTGAAGTGTTTGAAGCAACAGATATTTCCAGTGAATATTATTCATTTGACAATCTGAACTTCCCTCCAAACCACCCTGCAAGAGAAAGCATGGACACATACTGGCTGGAAGGCCATGACAGTGGCGAAAGCTGGGACAAACTGTGTCTGCGCCCACATCTGACAGGCGACAGCGTGCGTTATCTGCAGAGCCACAAGCCACCGTACCGTTTTGTGTACCCGGGCCGTGTATACCGCAACGAAACTACTGACGCACGTCACGAAAGAGCTTTTTTCCAGTACGAAGCACTTATCGTGGACAAAGACTTTACATTTACAGCCGGCAAGGTAATGATTCAGACTATCCTGTCCAAAGTTTTCGGCAGAGAAGTTAAAATCAGAATGCGTTCCGGTTTCTTCCCATTTGTTGAACCTGGTTATGAAATCGACATGGAATGTCTGGTTTGCGGCGGCAAAGGCTGCAGCGTATGTAAACAGGTAGGCTGGATTGAAGTTATGCCGGGTGGCACACCTCATCCAAATGTTCTGCGTGCTGCAGGTCTTGACCCTGATGAATACACAGGTTTCTATGTAAACATCGGTCTGGACAGACTGGTTATGATGCGCTATGGCGTAGATGATGTGCGTCTGTTCAACTCAGCTGACCTGAGATTCCTGGAACAGTTCAGATAAGGAGGAAGAACAGAATGTTAGTATCATTAAACTGGATCAAAGACTATGTAAATCTGCCGGACGATATGGATATGAGAAAACTGGCCTATGACCTGACAATGTCCACTGTTGAAGTTGAAGACGTTGAAGAACTGGGCAAAAAGTTTGACGGTATCGTTGTAGGCGTTATCAAAGAAGTTCTGCCTCATCCAAACGCTGACAAACTGCGTGTATGCAGAACTGACATCGGTGGCGGCGAAATCAAGGAAATTGTTTGCGGCGGCCACAATCTGGAACCAAACCAGAAGGTTGCAGTTGCGCTGCCGGGCACATTTGTAAAATGGCACGGCCAGGGTGACCCTGTTGAAATCAAGGTTTCAAAACTGCGTGGCGTTGAAAGCTTTGGTATGATCTGTGCTTCCACAGAAGTTGGTCTGGAAGACCTGCTGCCTTGCGAAGAACACGAAATCATGAATCTGAATGCATTTGAATGCCAGGCAGGCGACCCAATCGCAAAAGCACTTGACCTGGACGACTTTATTCTTGAAATCGACAACAAATCAATGACAAATCGTCCTGACCTGTGGGGTCACTACGGTATTGCAAGAGAAATTGCCACACTTTATGACCTGCCGCTGAAAGAAATCCCACACTATGTTCCTGCAGTGGAAGGCAACGTGGATGTAAGAATCGGCAACAGCGCAAGATGCCGCCGTTTCACAGGCACAAAGATTGAAAATGTTTATGTAAAACCATCTCCGTTTGATATCCAGTCCCGTCTGTGGAGAGTTGGCCTGCGCCCAATCAACGCACTGGTTGACATTACAAACTATGTAATGCTGGCATCCGGTCAGCCATCACACGCATATGACCAGAACCACATTGTTGACTTTATCGAAGCAAGAAACGCAAAAGAAGGCGAAGTTCTGGCACTGCTCAACGGCGAAGAACTGAAACTGGATACAGACGACCTGGTAATTGCTGACGCTACAGGCCCTGTAGGTCTGGCAGGCGTTATGGGCGGCGCAAAAGACTCCATCCTGCCTGCAACTACAGAAGTTCTGCTGGAAATTGCCAACTTTGAATCAATGGGCGTTCGCAGAACAAGCCAGCGCTATGATGTGAGAACAGATGCTTCTTCCAGATATGAAAAAGCTGTTGACCCTGAAAGAGTACAGCTGGGCTTTGATATGGCTATGGAAATGTTTGCAGACCTTTACCCTGAAATGAAGGTTACAGGCTTTGTGGACAACTATCCAACACCTATCGAAAAACCTGAAATCAATGTAAGCCTCAACTGGCTGGAAAGACGTCTCGGCCAGACATTCTCCAACGAATACATTGAAAACAAACTGTCCAGAATGGGCTTTGGAGTAACAATCGACGGCGACAATCTGAATGTTAAAGTGCCATCATGGCGTGCAACAGGTGACATCTCTGAAAGAGCTGACATCATGGAAGAAATCGCCAGAATCTATGGCTATGACAACATCAATGCCACAAAGATTACAACTACATTTGAAACAGCTATCAACCAGCTGGACTTTGACCTGTCAAGAAAAATCAAGGAATATCTGGCACTGCGCTGCAACATGCAGGAAGTGTTCACATACCCTTGGATGACAGACAAAACTGTGGAAGCTATCATGGGCACAACTGAAGGCTTGCTGAAAATTTCCACACCACCATCACCAACAGAAAAATTCATCCGTGCATCCATCCTGCCAAACATCTGTGATACAGTTGCAAAAAACGAACGCTTCTACTCCGAATTCGGCGTATTTGAAGAAGCACAGATTTATCAGGACAGAGACTACCGCAGCACATATGATGAAAAGGAAAAACTGCCTTGGTTCACAAAAGCTGTTGGCGGTGCATTTGCAGGCAATGCAAATGATGTAAACGGTCTGTTCCGCAAAGCAAAAGGCGTGCTGGAAATGATGCCAAGATACACACATATGGAAGGCTTTACATTTGCAAGAAATGAAAAACCTGTATGGGCTGACAACACAGTATGGCTGAACATCTATGTTGGCGACAAACTGGTGGGCAATATGGGTCTGCTGGCAAAGAAACCATCTATGGAATGCGGCATCAAAAACCTGGCAACAGTTCTGTTTGAACTGGACTTCTATGCACTGGTTCCATTCAAATCCAGAACAAACTCCTTCAAGCACCTGCCTGAATTCCCTGAAAACAACTATGATATTTCCCTGCTGTTTGACCTTGATACAAAGTGGGAAAAAATCTATGGTGAAATTATGAGAAAAGCAAAATCAGAAAAACTGATAAAAGCTGCTTACTTTGTTGATGAATACAGAGGCAAACAGGTGCCGGAAGGCAAAAAATCTGTTACAATCCGCCTTGTTATCGGTTCAGACGAAAAGACACTTACTTCCGCTGAAATCGAAAAAGTGGCTGCAACAGTTACAAAAGTGCTTCAGCACACAGCCGGCGCACAGATGCGTACAATGTAATAAACAAAACTGCAGGCACAGCATTTGCTGTGCCTTTTTTGTGCCGTATAATTGTGTGTTTGTAAAATTTCTGATGAAAAAAGCCGGGCAATGCCCGGCTTGTATGTTTTATGTTCAGATTTTTGCGTCTGCAACAGCTGCTTTTATTGTTTCAACTGTGGACTGTTTTGCGTGGATATCAACCTTGCTTGCCGCTTTGGGACCCATATGTGTCAGACAGCCTGCACCGTTGATACAGCCGCCTTCGCATATCATACCTTCGATAAAGTTTTCTTTCAGCACACCTTTGGAAAGTTTCAGCAGTGCCAGTTTGCATTCGTCCACACCGCTGCAGGTGGCAGGTTTAACTTCAAAGTCAATGCCCTGTTCTTCAAGAGCGCGGGCAGCAGCACCTGTAAGACCGCCGCTGTGTGCAAAGATTCTGCCGTAGAAGGATGCATCGTTCAGCTCGTCTTCTGCCAGTTTTGTAATGTCGATTTCACGGCTGTCCAGCAGAGCCTGCAGTTCTTCAAATGTGATTACGCTGTCCACATACGGACGCACATTTTCTTTCTGCATTTCTGCTTTCTTTGCAGTACAAGGACCGATAAACACAGTTTTTGCTGCAGGGTCCAGGTCTTTTATGTATTTGCCCAGTTCAACCATAGGGGAATAGTTGTGTGAAATATATTCCACTGCTGCAGGGTGGAATTTGTGGATGTATGAAACAAATGCAGGGCAGCAGCTGCTGGTCAGCTTGCCTTTTTCAGCCAGCTCTGCAGCTTCTTTCAGTGCAACCATATCAGCGCCCAGGGCAACTTCCTTCACATCGGTAAAGCCCAGTTCCTTTATGCCGGAAACAACCTGGCCCAGTTTTGCATAGCCGAACTGGCTGGCGATTGCAGGTGCCACCATTGCATACAGTTTTGTGCCGTTTCTCTTTGCTTCCTTTATCATTTCAACCACATCCAGGATATAGCTCTTGTCAACGATGGCGCCGAATGGGCAGCGGTATGTGCAGGCACCGCAGGCGATGCATTTTTCGTCGTCAATTTTTGCGGACTGGTCTTCGTTGATGGAAATGGCATTAACCTTGCATGCGGCCTGGCAAGGACGGATATTGTTGCGGATAGCGCTGAACGGACAGGCGTTTGCGCATTTGCCGCAGTTGATGCATTTTTCCTTGTTGATGTGTGCGCGGTGCTCTGCGTCAAAAGTGATTGCACCTACAGGGCATACGTCACTGCAGCGTTTGGAAATACAGCCACGGCAGGAATCAGAAACCTGATAGCCGCCCACAGGACATTCATCACAGGCAATGCCGATTACTTCAATTACATTAGGGTTTGTTTTGTCACCGCCCATAGCAATCTTCATACGTTCTGTGATGATAGCCCTTTCCTTGTAAACACAGCAGCGCATGGTTGGCTCTTTGTTTGGCATAATGATTTTTGGAATTTCTGAAAAGTTTTCCAGAAGAGTGCCATTGAAGGCATTTCTGGCCATTTCACGGAGAACTTTGTATTTCAGATGTTGTACTCGTGTGTCAAATTTTTGCATTGTAAATATATCTCCTCGGTTTGCGGTAAATAATTACAGTATATCGTTAAGTTTGCTGGAAAGTATGGCAAGGCTTGTGGCCATATTTTCGTTCTGCACAATAATATCCTTTGGAACATTGAGTGAAATAGGTGCAAAGTTCCAGATGGCTTTCACACCGCTTTTTACCAGTCTGTCACAGGTTTCCTGTGCATACTGTGCCGGTGTGGTGATAATGCCGATAACCACATTCAGCGCTTTTATTTTTTCTTCCAGCACTTCTGTGTGATAGATAGGCTTGCCTTTGATTTCAGAGCCGCACAGGTCTCTGTCTGTGTCAAAGCCTGCAACAACATTCAGCCCGTAGCTGCGGAAACCGTTGTAGCCCAGCAAAGCCTTGCCCAGATCCCCGGCACCCACAATTACAGCCACCTTTGTGTTGTTGTAGTCAAGGAATTCCTGCAGGTCACGTATAAGCACCTTGGTTTCATAGCCTACTTTCGGACGGCCGGCGCTGGATGCACAGGACAGGTCCTTGCGCACCTGCACGTGGTTCAGATCCAGAAGACTGGCGATTGTTGTGGCAGAAATGTATTCCACACCCTCTTTTTCCTTTTCCTGCAAAAGGGACAGATAAATCGGCAGACGATGAAGTGTCCGTTTTGAAATTTGTCTATTCATATATTATCTCCTAATAAAAATTTTTTTATCGATATTTTAATTAATAATATCATATTACACTTGTATTTCAAAGTCAATCCTTTTGGAGACAAATCGATATAAATAAATATATTTAATTATTGTGCAACATGCTCATATGTAAGATAAATGTTAAATTTCTGAAAAATATATGTATTCATTGTTGTAAAAGTGTGCGGCTGTGATAAAATTAAACTGTAAGAAATGAGGTAAAATATGATAACATACAATGATGTGAAAAACAATGAAGAAATAAAAACATATATCCGTATGGCAGACGAAACCCTGAACAGTCTGGGTTTTACAGAACACAGTTTTGCCCACGTGGTGCGCTGTGCTGATGTGGCAGGCAGTATACTGAAAAAACTGGGCTATGACGACCGCACTGTGGAACTGGGCCAGATTGCAGGCTATATGCACGATATAGGCAATGTGGTGAACAGAATAGACCACGCACAGTCCGGCGCGGTAATGGCTTTCCGCCTGCTGGACAAAATGGGCCTGTCTGCACAGGAAACAGCCAGAATTATCTGCGCCATAGGCAACCATGACGAACACACAGCCTATCCTGTAAACGAACTGTGCGCCGCCCTTATCCTTGCAGACAAAAGCGACGTGCGCCGCAGCCGTGTAAGACCAAAAGCCGATATCAATATCGACATACACGACAGGGTAAACTACGCCGTGGACAAATCCAAACTGGCGGTGTACCCGGAAGAGAAGAAAATAACCCTTTATCTGACGATTGATGAAAGCATCAGCCATATTTCAGAATATTTTGAAATATTCCTTAACAGAATGCTGCTGTGCCGCCGTGCCGCAGATTATTTCAAGTGCAGTTTTGAAGTGAACATCAACGGTTCAAGGGTAATGTAAAACAGTAAAACGCCTTTCTCAGAAAGGCGTTTTTGTTTTTTTACAGTTTTTTGCGCCAGTACAGCACCAGTTCACCGTCTTCGGTTTCGGTAAATACAGTTTCTGTATAACCCCAATGGGTGTATATGGCTTTGTTCCTTTCGTTGCTGTCATCCACACCGATGGTAATATATTCATACCCTTTGCCGCGGGCATAGTTTTCCATCATTTTTACCATTGCAGAAATATGTCCGCCGCCTTCATACTGCTTTTCGATGCGCAGGGCGTTGAGATAAACTGTGGTGCAGCTGTCTGCCAGCAGGGTGTTGCCGGCGGTGCATCTGCAGGCAGGGTCATATACCAGAGTGCCTTCGCCCACAGGTTCATCACCCTTCATCACCAGAAAAGTCAGTGCCATACCGCTTTTATTATATTCCTTATATTCATCCCGCCAGTTTACCCAGCGCACATCCCCCGGGTGGCGGGCTATGTTTTTGTCCCATATCTGCTTCAGGGTGCTTTTATCGGATATTCTGTAACTGAACATATATTCCTTTCAAAAACAGGGAATGGCACCAGCCACTCCCTGCAATAATCGATTATTTATTCCACAGTTTTTCAGGATATACACCTGTATCGTGAAGGCGTTTCAGCGCCTGCACAACCTTTGGTTTGTCTTCCTTGTAGGTTACACCGTACCATCTGTCTGCGCTGTGCAGTACCTTTACCACCGCTTTGTCAGAGTCAATCAGTTTTGTAACCACACTTGGCAGATAATATTCACCTTTCAGTGGGTTTGTTTCAATGGCAGTGTCAAGAAAATCGCCAAAACCGTCCCAGGCTTCCTTTACAAAATCCGGTGTAAAGCCCCACAGATTCATTGAAACCAGTGTGTCCGGTGCCAGCGGATTCCATGTGTTGCCGCCGTCTTCTGTAAATTTTGCCCCCCACATATCATCCTTTTCGATATGTGTGTGTTCGGTTACATTTTCCAGCATATCGTTGGCATCTGTCACACACACACCGCGGGAAACATAGCCGTTTTCTGTCAGCGTGTTTTCCAGTTCATATGCCACCATTGCAAAATTGTACACATCGCCGGACTCTGCCTGTGTCAGATAGTCAAAAATCACCTTGAAGGCATCTGCACCGTAGTAGTCGTCTGCGTTGATAACAACAAACGGGGAATCGATAACGTCCCTTGCGGCACATACTGCGTGTGCTGTGCCCCATGGTTTTACGCGGCCTTCAGGCACACTGTAGCCCTGCGGCAGGTCGTTGATATCCTGGAATACATACACAGCCTTCATACCCTGCGGAATTCTTTTACCGATGGATTCTTTGAAATCTTTTTCAATTTCCTTTTTGATGATAAAAACCACAGTTTCAAAGCCTGCTTTTTTTGCATCATAAAGGGAATAATCTATAATAATTTCTCCGTTAGGGCCCACAGGGTCAATCTGCTTCAGACCGCCGTATCGGCTGCCCATGCCTGCTGCCATAACTGTAAGTACGGGTTTTTTCATTTGTTACTCCTTGTAACCGTTAGGGTTTTTGCTCTGCCAGTTCCATGAATGGGCACACATATCTTCTATTGTGTACTCTGCTGTCCAGCCCAGTTCTTCCCTGGCTTTTGCAGGGTCTGCATAGTTTTCTGCAATGTCACCTGCACGGCGTGGCAGAATGTTCTTTTCCAGCTGCCTGCCGATGGCTTTTTCAAAAGCGGCAATAACCTGCAGTACGCTGTAGCCGTTGCCTGTGCCCAGGTTGTATGTAACCAGACCGCAGTTTGTAAACAGCTTTTTCACAGCGGCCACATGGCCTTTTGCCAGGTCAACCACGTGGATATAGTCGCGGATGCCTGTGCCGTCCGGGGTAGGGTAGTCTGTGCCGAACACACGCACGGACGGATATTTGCCTATGGCAGCCTGTGCAATATAAGGCAGCAGGTTGTTTGGAATGCCGTTAGGGTCTTCACCTATCAGACCGGATGGATGTGCACCGATAGGGTTGAAATAGCGCAGGATGGCCACATTCATATTTCTGTCAGAATAGCACAGGTCGCGCAGAATTTGTTCCTGCATTACCTTTGTCCAGCCATATGGATTTGTGGCGCCGTTGGCAGGGGAGTCCTCTGTGCAAGGCACAGTTTCAGGGTCGCCATAAACTGTGGCAGAAGATGAAAATACAAAGTTTTTCACGCCGTGTCTTTTCATAGCCTGCAGAATTGTCATTGCGCCGCCGATGTTGTTTTCATAATAGTCCAGCGGTTTTTCCACGCTTTCGCCCACAGCCTTGTAAGCGGCAAAATGGATAACCGCGTCAATTTCAGGATATGCGCAGAACAGCTGTTCCACCTGTTCCTTGTTGCACACATCACATTCAAAGAAAGGAATATCCTTGCCTGTGATGGTCTGGAGTCTATCCAGCACTTTTGGGGAAGAATTATAGAAATTGTCTGCAATCACCACTTCATAGCCTGCAGCAGTCAGTTCAACAACTGTGTGGGAACCGATATATCCGGCACCGCCGGTAACAAGAATAGCCATAAGAAACCTCCTGAAAAAATACATTACATTATTTATTACATTATACAACCTTTTTGCGGCAAAAACAATTGTCATAATGATATATTTGCATTTTTATTGAAAAAAGACTGTATGTTTACAAATGAACTTAATTAAAGAAAGAATGGCCGCATATATTTTTCAAATGATAATTTTTTACTGATTTACCATTCTGTAACCAATTTTTTACTTGCTTTTCATATCGACATATGTTAAAACTATAATGTAAACATATGCAAATATGTAAATCAATCAAAAATACTTATGATGGAGGAAAATTATCATGAAAAAAGTAATTGCTCTTGCTCTGTCAGTTGTTATGGCTCTCTCCCTCGTTGCTTGTGGCGGCGAAGAAGCAAAAGCTCCAGCTAAATTCAAAGTTGGTATGGGTCACAACATCTCTGCTAAAATGACAGATGCTACAGCAGACAAAGCAGGTTCTGCACAGGTTGATACAACAATGCTGGTTGCAGCATTTGATGCTGAAGGTAAAGTTGTTTCCGTTTCTATCGACGTTGCACAGCAGAAACTGGGCGTAAACGCTGACGGTACAACAGCAGATGCAGCAAAAGCTGACATCAGAACAAAAGTTGAAAAAGAAGGCGACTACGGTATGGTTGGCGCTTCCGGCATCGGCAAAGAATACTTCGAACAGATCAACGCTCTGGAAGACTGGATGGTTGGCAAAACTGTTGAAGAAATCGTTGGCATGCCAGTTATGGACCGTGGTGACGGTTCCCACACACATGTTCCAACATCTGAAGACCTTACATCTTCCGTAACAATCACAGTTAAATCCTACCTGGATGCTCTTCAGGAAGCTTGGGATACAGCTGTTGAAGTTGAAGGCGTAGCAAAAGTTGGTCTTGGCCAGAACATCTCTGTAAAAGGCACAGCAGCTACAACTGACAAAAACGGTTCCGTTCAGGTTGACACAAACATGGTTGGTACAGCTCTGGATGCAGAAGGCAAAATCGTTTGGGCAAAAATCGACGTTGCACAGCAGAAAATCGGCTTTGACGCTGCAGGCGTAAAAGCAGGCGATGTTGACGTAAGAACAAAAGTTGAAAAAGAAGGCGACTACGGCATGGTTGGCGCTTCCGGCATCGGTAAAGAATACTTCGAACAGGTTAAAGCTCTGGGCGAATGGATGGTAGGCAAAACAGTTGCAGAAGTTGCAGCTATGGAAACATTTGACCGCGGCGACGGCTCACACACAGCTGTTCCAGCAGTTGAAGACCTGACATCTTCCGTAACAATCACAGTTGGCGCATACCTTGACGCTCTGGTAGAAGCAGAAGCAAACGCTAAATAATAACCTGTCGGTTTGCTGGGCAAAAAGGGCTGAACGCCCTTTATGAAACATAGTTTCATCCCGCCAGAACATTGAAATGGCAGTTATAGTCTCAGCAGAGTACATATAATGTGCCTGCCATTATAATCCTGTATCATTTCATAACTGAATAAGTTACATTGTTAAACACCGCTCCAATCGGAGCGGTGTTTTTATTTTGTCTGCGCCAGAACTGCGTTCAGTTCTGCGCCCATAATCAGTATTACGGCAGACAGCTGCAGCCATATCAGCAGTGCCATCACAGCCCCAAGTGCTCCGTATATTACAGAATATCCTGCAAAATTTTCCACATAAAAGGAAAAAACGCCGCTTACGGCCAGCCAAGACACAACTGACGCCGCCAGCCCCGGCAGCACTCCGGCAGGAGAGGGCATTTTTTCAAGGGAAAGGCCGTACAGCGCCACAATTGCGGCATACATCGCTATCCCTGCCGGCACAAAGCGGAAATATTTCCATACCGGCAGCAGAACACCCGGCAACAGCCCCATATCTGCCGGCAATAGTGAAAACAGCTGCAAAAGCAGTCTTTGCCCCAGCACAGAGACAGTCAGACTGACCGCCAGTGTCAGCAGCAGCAAAAAAGTGTATGCCAGCTGTTTTATAAAAAACAGCGGCTGGCCCTGCAGCTGCGGCAGACCATATGCGGTGCGCACATCCTTTACCAGCCCTTTTACAGCGCGGTATGGGAACCACACCGAAAAAACCATGGAAAACCACAGCATCACAGGACTGTAAACCTCATTTATATGCTGCAGATAGGCCGCCAGCAGCCTTGTCACATCCTGTGGCAGCAGCCGGGACAGATACTGTGCAACCGTATATACATCCAGCTGCAGCAACCCCAGCAGATTGCTGATAAAAATCAGCAGGGGAAAAATAGCAAACAGCAGATAATAGGCCAGGGCGGCCCGGTTTTTACCCACATTATGG
>JAFULT010000184.1 GCA_017483145.1 Oscillospiraceae bacterium
AAAGTAAATATTTACACCATTTGTTTTTGCGTATTGATGCACCCACCCGCATATTTTATTGCCGATGCCTTTGCCGTTATAATCCGGGTGCACAGCAAGGTGATAAAAATACATACTGTTTTTATCTGATGGCACAAAATTGTTTTCGAAATTTTTAATGCCGAAACAGCCACAGGCATTGCCACCATATTCAGCAACATAGAATTCCTGTTTTTCAATATATGCCAGCACTTCGCTTTTATCCCATGGGTATTCCCACTGGGGTATATTTTTTGCCAGCAGCTTCTGTGTAGCTGCGTTGAGAATATCCAGCAAAGCATCAATATCTGCTGTAACAGCTTTTCTTATTTCAATATTACAATTCATACTCAAACATCCTGTACAGGCCTTTTGCAAACTTGCCTGCGTATATTTTATTGAAAATTTTCTGTTCCGTACCGGTCAGCTGATTTATAAGGGCAGTCGGTGTCATATCCCATTCCTGTACAAAGCGTATATTTTCATTTACAACCAGTTCCATAGGGCTGTCCATACCGCTGTGTATTGTTGCGCCCACTTCATTTACAGGGTTTTTGTATTTTGACGCTTTGGCTGCAAATTCAGAATAAAAATCTGCAATCAGCACTGTTTTGTCAAAGTGACTGTGCAGTACAGCCACAACATTCTGCATCTGCTGTTTTGTCAGATACATGGACACACCTTCCATAATCACTATGGCGGTTTTATCTGTAAAACTATTTATCCATTTTTCAATCTCTGTGGCATCCCCTGCAAACAGGTGGTAATAATCATTTTCTGCAAAATATTTTTTCTTTTCTTCCACTACAGCAGGAAAATCAATATCAAACCACTGCACATTTTTACCCAGACGCAGATAGCGGCTGTCCATACCGCAGCCGATATGCAGCACTACGGCATCGGGATTGTTTTCAATAGCTTTTGTGGCGGCATCATCAAACACCCTTGCCCTCATTGCCATATAGTAGGCCAGCCATTTGCTTTTTGATTTTCTGCCCAATGGGAAACTTTCCTTTTCCCATATTTCTTCCGCTTTTCTGTCACAGAGAATTATGCCCATACGGCTTACCAGCGCCTTGCCGTAAAGGGGAATATATAAGGTTTTGTTGGTTTCTGTCATGGTATCATATCCTTTGTTTTGCCTTTTCTTTATTCTACCATATGTGCAGAGTAATTGCCACATACTGTTTGATTAATTATTGACATCTGTTTTTGAACGGTGTACAATTAAACCATAATAAAATATCAAACCGTTGATTAAGAGAAGTAATCACAACAGAGATTTTACAGAGAGTTGCCGGTGGTGGAATGGCAATACTTCAAGTTGTGGCGAATGGACTTATGAGGGCAGCCCGAAAGGAAACAAGTAGGCGCTGACGGACAATCCCGGCCGTGACACGGGAAGCGTATGTTGGTACGTTACTCACAGGTGGTATAGCAGAATTTTACTTCTGTCCTTTGGGGCAGGAGTTTTTATTTTTTATATTGCCTTTGCGCCCGGCATACTGCCGGGCTTTTTTATTGAAGGAGGTGACTGCATGGAAGATGGCTGGTGGCAGAACAAACATTTATCTTTAAAACATTTTAATCAAAGGAGAAAAAACTATGAAAAAAATTATTCTTACAGGCGACAGACCTACAGGCCGTCTTCATGTTGGTCACTATGCAGGCAGTCTTAAACAGCGTGTTGTAATGCAGGACAGCGGCGAATTTGACGAAATTTATATTATGATTGCTGATGCACAGGCACTTACAGACAATGCAGACAATCCACAGAAAATAAGGGAAAATATTCTCAATGTTGCACTGGACTATCTGTCTATAGGTATTGACCCGGCAAAATCAACTGTTTTTATACAGTCCATGGTACCACAGCTTACAGAACTGACTTTTTACTATATGAACCTTGTTACTGTGGCACGTCTGTCCCGCAACCCTACGGTTAAGGCAGAGATACAGCAGAGAAAATTTGAAGCAAGTATTCCTGCAGGCTTTTTTACCTATCCAATCAGCCAGGCCGCTGATATAACTGCTTTTGGTGCAACACACGTACCTGTTGGGGAAGACCAGCGGCCAATGCTGGAACAGTGTAGGGAAATAGTGACTAAATTCAATGCTGTGTATGGCGACACCCTTGTTATGCCTCATATCGTGCTTGAGGCAAACGAAAAAGCCCAGCGTCTGCCGGGCATTGACGGAAAAGCTAAAATGAGCAAATCTCTGGGGAACTGCATATACCTTTCAGACAGCAGTGAAGAAGTGAAAAGAAAGGTTATGTCAATGTACACAGACCCGGGCCATATACATATAAATGACCCCGGCAAAGTGGAAGGCAACACAGTTTTTACATATCTTGATGTGTTTGCCACACAGCAGCATTTTGAAAAATATCTGCCGGAATATGAAAATATTGACCGGTTGAAGGCACATTACGCCTGCGGTGGTCTGGGGGATGTGAAAATCAAACGCTTTCTGTACAGCGTTATGGAGGATGTGCTGCAGCCAATCCGTGAAAGAAGAAAGTATTATGAAAACAATCTGCCGCTGGTAATGGAAATTCTGAAAACAGGCAGTGAAAAGGCGGAAAGAAAAGCAGCACTGACACTGCATAAAGTAAGAAACTCAATGAAAATCAATTATTTTGATGAAAATTATCTGCTGTGATTGTTGTGCTTTCACGTAAACTACACATCTTTATTATAAGATTTATAAGAAGGAGAGGTGCATTATGAAAAAATACAGATATGAATACGTAAGAATTGATACAGGGCTGTTTTTTCTTGTCCCTTCAGAAGACAATCAGCACAGGGAGATAATTGATGAATATGCGGCAAAAGGCTGGCGTTATGTGGGTTTTGTGCCTGCAATGCAGAGTGGAGAAGGCAGAATAAGGCAATATGACCTTGTCTTTGAACAGGAAGTTGAATAAACAAAAACAGGGCTGAATTTCAGCCCTGTTTAATATTTTCAGCATTACAGATTTTTTACGTTCAATGCTCTGATTGCGTTGAGAACGGCCAGTACCATTACACCTACGTCAGAGAAGATGCCCAGCCACATATTGGCGATACCCACAGCGCTGAGAATAAGGCATAGCACCTTGATGCCGATTGCAAAGTAAATGTTCTGGTAAACAATACCCACACATTTTTTTGCAATTCTGATAGCTTTTGCAATTTTCAGCGGGTCGTCATCCATCAGTACAACGTCTGCTGCTTCGATGGCGGCGTCTGAACCCATAGCACCCATTGCGATACCGATATCAGCACGGGACAGAACAGGTGCATCGTTTATGCCGTCGCCTACAAACACCAGCTTTTCTTTTTCCGGTTTTGCGGCCAGCAGTTCTTCCACCTTGTCCACCTTGTCACCCGGCAGCAGCTGGCTGTAAACTGTGTCAATTTTCAGTTCTTCTGCCACCTTGTCTGCCACGGCTTTGTTGTCGCCTGTCAGCATAACAGTCTTTTTCACGCCGATTGATTTCAGTGCGGCGATAGCGGCCTTGGATGTTGGCTTCATAATGTCAGAAATCAGTATATGGCCTGCAAACTTGCCGTCCACAGCTATGTAAACCACAGTGCCTACAGCGTCAGCGGCTGTGTATTCAATACCATATTTTGCCATCAGCTTGTCATTGCCTGCCAGCACCTGTGCGCCGTCAACCTGTGCTACCACACCATGACCGCCGATTTCCTGCACTTCGCCCAGGCGG
>JAFULT010000023.1 GCA_017483145.1 Oscillospiraceae bacterium
ACGGGATGTCCGGAGGTCATCCCCTACGCAGCTGATTTAACGCAATACCCCGTAGGGGACGGGTTTCCCGTCCCGTTGCCGGTTCACTTTCCGCCGCATAATCCGTGTAGGGGGCGGCGTCCCGACGCCCCGCCTGTCATTCCGAACGCGTAGCGGAGGAATCTTTGCACTGTCAGTACCTGCAAAACTATAATTCTGCTGTGGTTATTGCAACAAAGATTCTTCAGTCGCGTTGCTCCTTCAGAATGACAGGATGATAGCCGGGTGGATATGCGATCCTTCGTCTACGGCTCAGAATAACACGGGCGGATGTGGGCATCCGCCCCTACAGACATTATGTCTATAACACAAAAAGGCACCCGATGGGTGCCTTTTCCTTATAATATCCGATTATTCAACAACGTACTTGTCGTCGTCCACTTTGTTCAGCTTCATACCGTAGAAAGCCCGGCTGATTTTGATAAAATCTTCTGTGTCTTTCACACCTGCTGTTTCGTATGCAGAGTGCATTGCCAGCTGTGGCAGACCGATATCCACTGTGTTCAGGGCAACTCTTGTGTTGGAAATATTGCCCAGTGTGCCGCCGCCCAGAATATCACTGCGGTTTGCAAATGTCTGGAACGGAACATCAATATCCTTCAGCAGACCTTTGAATACAGCGGCAGAAACAGCGTCTGTTGTGTATTTCTGGTTTGCGTTGTATTTGATTACCACACCTTTGTTGATTGCAGGGCGGTTTGTAGGGTCTGCAATGCCAGGCTGGTTAGGGTGCAGGGCGTGTGCGTTGTCTGCACTTATCATAAAGCTGTGTGCCAGTGCCTTGCGGTATGTGTTTTCATCGCCGCCCAGGGCTTTTACCACTCTGTTCAGTGTGTCATACAGGAATGTGGATGCCGCACCCTGTTTTGTGCTGCTGCCCACTTCTTCGTTGTCAAAGATTGCCAGCACAGGCACAGCCTTTACGTCTTCCTGTGCGATAAAGCCTTTCATTGATGCAAATGCACACTGCAGGTCGTCCAGTTTCCGGCTGCACACAAATTCATTGTTTGCGCCCAGAACTGTGCCTTTCTGTCTGTTGTACAGGAACAGGTCGTGACCGATAATATCTTCTTCCTTTACGCCTGCTTCTTTTGCAATCATTGCAAGGAAGCCGTCCTCTTCATCCTTCAGGGCATACAGCGGCAGCATATCAACCTGTGGGTTGAACTTTTTGCCGTCATTGATTGTTCTGTCCATATGGATGGCAAGATTTGGAATAATCAGCAGGTCGCGGTCAATGTTAACCAGCTTCTGCACATATGTGCTGCCTTCCCTTACAATCACACGGCCGGCAACAGACAGGGGTCTGTCCATCCAGGTGGACATAATCATACCGCCGTAGCGTTCTGTGTTCAGTGTGATGTATGGGCCTGTGGTAATCTGTGGGTTTTCCTTGATTTTGAATGTAGGGCTGTCACAGTGGCTGGCAATGATGTTGAATGCCTTTACACCGTCCTGTGGCACTCTGAATGCCAGCACAGATGAAAAGTTGCGGCATACATAGTAGCCTTTGCCCGGTTCCAGCTGCCAGTCGTCCTGTTCATACAGACGTGTGAACCCTGCGTTGTCCAGTCTTTCACTCACTGTGTCAACTGCGTGGAAAGGGGATGGGCTTTTTTCGATAAAGTTGAGTAAATCTTTTATGTTGTGCATAGTATTTCTCCGTTTTGTATTGATAAGTTTATCATAGCCTGCTGCCGCTTTTTTGTCAACAGAGCTGTAGACATTTAAATATCTGTATTTTATAATATAGACAGGAATCTCTCGTCAATGCCTCACAAATATCTGAACGGAGAAATACTATGAAGGATTATCGGATTATAGCGCCTTTTCTTGATAAAGACGGCAGGCTGAAAAGTTATCCCACAAAACAGAAGAAAAAAGCTGCGGCACTGCAGTATCTGGCTGAAAAGCTGGAAAAAGATGTATGTTATACCGAAAAGCAGATAAATGAGCTGATAAACAGCTGGACGCTTTTCCGCGACCCCGCCACTCTGAGACGCGAAATGTACAATCATCATCTTATAGACCGCACAAAAGACTGCAGCAGCTACTGGCTGGAACATCAGCCGGAAGAATAGAAATCTTTTGCAGAAATTTATACACCCGAAAGGAGATTATTATGAACAAACAGCAATTACCACCTTATGAACCTGTAAAAATCGATGAAAAATTCTGGGCCATTGAACAGAACGGCGTGCGCTGTTATCTCTTTGAAGGGGAGGATATGGCCCTGCTGGTGGATGCCGGTTTTGGCGGCGATCTGAAAGCAGTGTGTGAAAAGCTGACAGACAAACCAATCCAGCTGCTGATTACCCACGCTGACGGGGACCATATGGGCGCGGCAAGCCAGTTCGGCCCGTACTATATGCACCCTGCGGAATATTCATATTACCACATCCGCAACGGCAGACAGCCGGATGCAATTCCGCTGTGGGAAGGGGACAAAATTGATATAGGCAGTTTCTGTTTTGAAATTGTGCTCATCCCCGGTCACACACCGGGCAGCATAGCCCTGCTGGAAAGGGAAAAACGCTTTATCCTTACAGGGGACACTGTGGGCAAAGTGCCGGTGTATATGTTCGGCACAGGCCGCAACCTGCCTGCATATCTGGCCACAATAGGCAGGCTGACAGACCTTGCCCCTGCCTTTGACACTATATGGCCTGCCCACGGCAAACGGCCACTGGCACCGGATATTCTGGACAGCCTGCGTCTGCTGGCGGCAGAAATACTGGCAGACAAATGGCCTGTCCCACAGCCGGCCGCCCCACATATGCCGGAAAGCGTAAAGGTTTATTCTGACCACGGCGTGGCATTTTTCCTTGAAAAATAAATAAGTAAAGGCACGGTTGACCGTGCCTTTTTTGATGTAAGAATAAGAAAGGGTGTTTTATTGCCATACCCGCCAAGCCGCCACGTTGTCATTCTGAAGGAGCAACGCGACTGAAGAATCTTTGCATCAGTGTAAGCATAAAGTTTATACCACGCTGCGCTGTCGTTACTTTTGGTGCCAAAAGTAACCAAAAGCGTGGGGCAGCGTAGCTGCAAAAACGGTTTTGCCGCAGACAAAAGGCCGAGTTTGTCCTTGCGAGGCCAGTGGATTGCGATTCGCCCTTGGCTTGGCCGCCCCGTTAGCCTCGCAGGACCGGCTCGGCTTATTCTGCTTCGCAGAATACCACTCAGTCGCTTCGCTACCACCGTAGCGGCCATTTGCGCATGGTCGGCGGCGTAGCCGCCTTCCACGGCAAACCGGCATGCATTGCCCTTAAGGGCAATGACGGCGCTAAACTATAATTTACCCCACAAAACCTTTTTTTCACAAATAAAAAAGGTTTTTTATAATTTATTCAGTATATATATTTATGAAGGGGGTATTTTTATGGAAAATGTAAGAGAACGTCTGCTTATGGCGGAAAAAGAAAACCTTTCACCATATGCCCGGCTGGCAATAAATACCAAAGGCAGAAAAAAGCCGGAGGATGAATGTACCCTGCGCACCTGCTATCAGAAGGACAGGGATAAAATTCTTCACAGCAAAAGCTTCCGCCGTCTGAAACAGAAAACACAGGTTTTTATATCCCCGGAAGGCGACCATTACCGCACACGCCTTACCCACACCCTTGAAGTAACACAGATTGCACGCACAATCGCCCGTGCACTGCGCCTTAACGAAGACCTGACAGAAGCCATCGGTATGGGGCACGACCTTGGCCACACACCTTTTGGTCACGCAGGGGAAAGAGCGCTGAATATGCTGAACCCGAATGGATTCACCCATTTTGAACAGGGCGCCCGTGTTGTGGAATATCTGGAAAGGGAACTTAAAGGCCTCAACCTTACTGCAGA
>JAFULT010000185.1 GCA_017483145.1 Oscillospiraceae bacterium
GCCATTGACAGGCAGCGCACACCCAGCTGTGCATATGCTATTGCACAGGCGGCATCTGCGGCACTTTCGCCACATACAGACACCTTTATACCGGCGGCTTTTGCACTGTTTACTGTAATTTCAATCAGCTTCAGCACAGACGGGTGCAGAGGGTCATAATATTTGGCAGCGTCCACATTTACGCGGTCAGCGGCCAGTGTGTACTATGTCAGGTCATTGGTGCCGATGGAGAAAAAGTCCACCAGCTGTGCCAGTCTGTCGCTGATAAGGGCAGCGGCAGGTGTTTCTATCATAACGCCCCAGGTGATGTTGTCCTTTGTGATTTCACCGCTGGCCAGCAGTTCCTTTTTCAGCTCATCTGCCATTGCCATATAGTCGGTCACGTCAGATTCCAGCGCCACCATAGGCAGCATTACGTTTATGGCGCCTTCCCTGTCGGCGGCCACATACAGGGCTTTTGCCTGTTCGATAAACAGCCCTTTGTGGCGGTACTGCAGGCGGATGCCGCGCAGACCCAGTGCAGGGTTTGGCTCTTTGTCCATACTGATGTCACCCACAGGCTTGTCAGCGCCTATATCGTAGGTGCGGATTGTCACCGGTCTGCCTGCTGCGGCGCGTATGCACCGGCTGTAGAATTCCACCTGACTGTCATATGTAGGCAGACTGCTCTTCATAAACAGGATTTCGCTGCGCACCAGACCTATGCCTGCGGCACCGTTTTCGATTGCCCGGGTAATGTCCTGCGGGTCGTTGCAGTTGGCCCATATTTCCAGCCTGTCGCCGTCCGGCAGGGTAATCTGTTTTTCCTTCAGAGCCATCAGGGACAGTTTTGCCCTCTGTTCCTGTTTGATTCTGTGACTGAACAGGGCAAGGGTGCCTTCGTTAGGGCTGATGTGTACTTCCCCTGCATAGCCGTCCAGACATACAGAGCGGCCGTTGTTAAGAGGGTTCAGTATTTCGCTGTCCATACCACAGACAGAAGGGATGCCCATTGTGCGGGCAATGATGTTGGCGTGGCTGTTGTAGCTGCCGCCCACTGTGATAAAGCCCAGGGCATACTGTCTGTCGATGGATGCCAGGTCACTTGGCAGTATTTCGTCTGCCACGATGACAGATGGCTCGTTCAGCACAAAGCGCTCCCTGCTGCGGCCGTCCAGAATGTCCACCACCCTGCCCAGCACGTCGCGGATGTCGCTGGTGCGTTCAGACAGATAGCCGTCATTTATGCTTTTCAGGCGGTTGCAGTATTCTTCCATGGCAATTTCCACAGACCTTGCCGCGCCGTCTCCTGCTGCAATATGGGCCAGAATCATATCCTTCAGCCCCACATCGTCCAGCATCACCAGCTGGAAATTCAGTATATCCTGGTGTGTTCTGTCGCCATTCTGCATAAGCCGGCGCAGTTCATCCTTTGCCAGGATAAGGGCGGCTTCAAACAGGGCTTTTTCACGGTGTGTTGCAAGCACCACGCGTTTAAAGCCTGTGATACGGCGGTTTATTACCTTTATTTTGCCCACGGCCAGACCGCCGGAGGCAGATGTTCCCATATAACTTATCATAGTTCCTCCAAAAGAAGAATTATTTAATAATCAAAAGTTTTTACAAAGCCCACAAAGCTGTACATAATTATCAGCGGATGTACTGTGGACAGATACATCACATATGTGCCTATGTTGAAGGACGCCACTTCCACAAAGGCTATCATTGCACAGCGCAGCAGTGCCATACCCACAAGACCCAGCAGGATGATGTTCAGCATTGACTCACTGTCAGACTTTCTGTTCATAATGTCATCCCTTAATTTTTTTATCTGCCACAAAAGGGAGATTATAAACATCACAGGGATGCAGATTTTATAAATCAGAACAAACATTTCCAGCACTGTGTGCATTATCCTGCGCACAGGGGAAAGGTAAGGGATGTCTGTGTTTTCAATCATTGCCACAGCACCGTCCTGTCTGATAAACTGTGCCACTTCCTCTATTTCTTCCGGATAGCCCACAGCTTTTTCAGCCAGCGGTGTGCACTGTTCAAACAGAATTGCCACTTTAAAGCCGGCAATGGTTTCTGCCAGCACATCCGGCACATATTCCATTTTTATTGGCGGGGTAACGGATTTTCTGAGAGTGGTTTTGCCGTTTGCAGTTTTCAGCCTGCCTTCGTTCACAGCCTGCTGTATGCCGGCTGTCAGCTGTTCGTAATAGGCCTGTGCAGTCTGCGGGGTTTCGTATACCCCAAGACCGGACAGGGCACTTCTCAATGCCCAGTAAAATGCGCCGGACTGAAAATCTCCGATGGCCGCGTTGTAATATCCGTTCATCAGCATTGGCTCTGCCAGTGCCTCTTTCACAGGGGCAAACACCGGCACTTCCCTGTACACATCTTCGCGCACATCAGCCGGTACAGTCACCAGCGGGTGCCAGTTGTCCTGCTCCAGACTGGTCAGTGCACCGTATGCAGCCTTGAATTCGCTGCTGGTAAAATCACTTACTATAAAGCGGCCGTAGTGCTTTTCGTTCATATGGCAGTAGCCGCCGATAATGGCTGCACTCAGTGCAAAAGGCAGAATCATAGCCACAGCCTTTGCCACAAATTTCTTTTTTTCCGCCACAAGCAGAATTATGATTATCACAAAGGCGGCGGCAAAAAATGGCAGTGGCCAGATGCCGTCTTCCCTTGTCAGCCAGATGCAGCCGAATGAAACACCGTACAGCGCCAGCCATACAATCCATTTTTTTATGCTGTCTTTATAGCGCAGCCCCACCCCAGCAATGCCTGCAAAGAACACAAGACACAGGGCAGGGAATATGGCGTCACGGTACACACGGGTGGCGTACTGTGCACTGGCGGCAGGGTTGTATAAAAGCCCGAGAAATAAAAACAATTTCTGCCAGTTTTTGATCACAACAGGTCTTACAGCCAATGTTGCTGCTGCGGCGGCCAGTGCCCACAGGGCCATATTGCCCACAAGGTAAGGCACTTTGACTGTATGGAGAAATGCCAGCCATACGGCAAAAAATGCGTGCTTTGACAAAGCCAGCCAGCTGTATTCCCC
>JAFULT010000186.1 GCA_017483145.1 Oscillospiraceae bacterium
AATTGTGCATAATGCATATATATGTGTAAGTGTAATTTATGATATTATATAGTTATAATATGGATGATTTTAAATTTATAAAACAGAAATTATTCTGACGGTGGTAGATTATATGAGCAAACTTTATACCCTTGAAACAGATAAAATTGTTGTGGACAATTCAGAGATTGAACTGCTTATCCTGCGCCCGACAATAAATGCAAAATCCAGGGACAAGACCCCGGGCATTTTATGGATACACGGCGGCGGTTACGTGACCGGCATGGCAAAAATGATATATATGTCCAGGGCCATTGCTCTTGTGAAAAAGTACGGTGCGGTGGTTGTCACACCGGAATACCGCCTTTCCGGCCAGGCTCCTTACCCTGCGGCCCTGCACGACTGCTATGCTGCGTTAAAATATCTTAAAGCCCATGCGGATGAACTGGGTGTCAACAGCAGCCAGCTTATGGTAGGTGGCGAAAGCGCAGGCGGCGGGCTTACAGCGGCCCTTTGTATGTATGCAAGAGACAAAGGTGAAGTGAATATTGCCTATCAGATGCCGCTTTACCCAATGATTGACAATCTGGACACAGATTCTTCCAGAGACAACCATGCACCGGTATGGAATACCAAAAGAAATCATATGGGCTGGAAAGCATACCTTGGCGATTTGTGGGAACTGGGGGAAAATGTGCCGGCATATGCTGCGCCTGCACGACAGACAGATTATTCCAATCTGCCGCCGGCATACACTTTTGTGGGCGATATTGAGCCGTTTTACTGTGAAACCCTTACCTATATTGAAAATCTGAAAAAAGCCGGTGTGGAGGCAAGTGTAGATATTTATCCGGGCTGTTTCCACGCTTTTGATATGCTGATGCCATTCAGAAAAGTAAGCAAAAAAGCTATAGCAAGATTTGAAGAGCAGTATTTGCTGGCCTGCGAAAAATATTTTGCAAAACAGAATGAGCAGTGATACTTCAGGCTCAAAAGGGCTGGCTGCCCCCATTCTGCCGGCATATATGAACGCACCTGCGTATATGCTGACTGGTCTTTTGCCATTTTTGACGGTATCCTTTTTTATATTGCTGAAATTAATATTACGGTTGCTTTTGCAGCCGTATTTTTTTTGAGAAAAATCCGTTCCGGCAGGCAGTCTTATCAATTGCATTAACATAAAACTGACATAGAACTGACATAAAACTGACATTGCATAAAAGTTTTACATTAAACCGTTTGTATTTTGGTATACTTATCCAAATTCAACTGGTTTTTTTCTAAACTATTGATTTTTCAGGCATATTGAAACGAAAATTGTAATATGATACAATAAAGATACTGAATGTTGATAACTTTTGTGCAAATCAACAAATAAAACAGAAAGGAATATGACTATGGGATATTTTGATGTTATGAACGGTAAATTGCTTTATATCCTTGTTATCTGTGGTCTGGCATTTATAGCCTGGTACTGTTTCTGGATGATTAAAAACGGTTCACAGCGTGCACAGGAACTTGGTGTATCAAAGCAAACTATCAAAGATTTGATTAAAGGTACCATTACATTCTCTGTTGTGCCATCCCTTTCAGTTGTAGTTGGGCTTTTCACACTTGCTACAGCGCTGGGGGTTCCGTGGGCTTGGTTCAGACTGTCTGTTCTTGGTGCTGTAGGCTATGAGCTTACTGCGGCAGACATTGCAGCTACAGCCGCCGGTTTTGAATCCATAAATGCAGTTGCCGCAGCAGGCGATGCATCCGTAGCAGGTATCATCATGCTGGCAATGAGCTCAGGTATAATCGGTGGTTGTGTATTTACAGTTCTTCTCAGTGAACCTATCCACTCCGGAATGTCTGGCCTTAACTCCAAGTGGGGTGTAAACGGCGCAATTGTTTTAGGCTGTCTTACACTGGCAATGCTTGCAGTTATGGTTCCACGCCGTACTTTTGTTATGGGTATGTCGTCCACAGCAGTATTCCTCACATCTGCAGCAATTACTTACCTTATCAGAACACTTTCTGCCAAAAATCCAAAATTCAAGTGGATGCGTGATTTTACAATGGCATTTGCACTGATTTTAGGTATGGCAAGTACTTTGCTCTGGAACATAATATTCTGATGAAAGGGGTTATACAAATATGAAAAAAACTGCTTATTTCAGAAAAATGCATAATATCGGTAAAATAGCTGGCACAATTTCAATAGCTATCATGTTTGGTATTCCTCTTGTTATTTGTGTAGTATACGATATTATGCCTACATTTAACGAGTACATAGCAGTAGCGGGTACTCTTCTGGCAATCTATGTGCCAACAGCTCTTTCAGAAGTTCTCAGTTATACACCAATGCTGGGTTCATCTGCTTATCTTACATTCCTTACAGGCAATGTAGGTAATATTAAAATTCCGGTTACACTTAATGCATTTGAAGTAACAGAATCAGACCTGGGTACAGAACGTGGCGACGCAGTTGCAGCAGTTGCTGTAGGCACAGCATCACTGGTAACGATGATATGTCTGATTGTTGGTGTTGTTCTTCTTGTTCCGCTGAAACCGGTTCTCAGCAACCCTACAGTTTCAACATGTACAGCACAGATGCTTCCTGCCCTGTTTGGCTGTCAGCTGGTTCAGCAGCTTACAAGCAATAAATCCGGCGATTATATTATCAACGGCAAATGGAAAGTGTTCCTTGCAGCCTTTGCAATCATCTGTTTGATTCACTTCTTTATCATGCCTATCAACGGCAAAGAAGGCTATCTGATGATTGGTATGCTTATAGGTGTATCTGCAATCGCTATACTTATGAATAAATTCGGTATAATCAAGGTTGTTCCGGCAACAAAACCAAAACCTGTGGAAGAACCTGCTGAAGCCGAAGAAGCAAAATAGAAAAAACAAAAATAATATATGGAAGGGAGACACATATGACTAGAGAATTTCAGGCACAAGAAATCATCCGCCTTATAGAAGAAAAAAGAGATGAATATATCAAGGCCAGTGATGCAATCTGGTCCACACCTGAACTTTATTTCAGAGAAGATAAATCAGCCAAAGTTCTGATAGATTTTCTCAAAAAAGAGGGTTTCAAAGTAGATGAAGGTGTAGCCGGTGTTCGCACTGCATTTGTAGGCGAATGGGGCGAAGGAGAACCTATTATCGGCTTCCTGGGCGAATTTGACGCTCTGCCAATCCTTTCCAACGAAGCCGGCTGTGCAGAACACAAAGAGGTTGTTCCTGGCGGTCCTGGTCACGGTTGCGGTCATAACCTGTTGGGTGTTGGTGCCCTGGCAGCAGCAATCGCAATGAGAGATTTTGTAAGAGACAACGGTTACAAATGCACCATCCGTTACTATGGCTGTCCGGCAGAAGAAGATGGCTGGGGCAAGATGTTTATGGCAAGAGCCGGTCATTTTGATGATCTGGCAATGGCTATTACATGGCACGGTGGCGCAGCACCTACAATCAGCGGCACAAGCAGCCTTGCAGTAATCAGCTGTCTTATGACATTCAAAGGCAAAACAAGCCATGCAGCATCTGCACCACATCTGGGCCGCAGTGCGCTGGACGCTGCTGAACTTACAAATGTTGGCGTAAACTACCTGCGTGAACATATTATTCCTGAAGCAAGAGTACACTATGCATATCAGGATGTGGGCGGCACAGCACCTAACGTTGTACAGGACAGAGCCGTACTGAAATACTTTATCCGTGCACCAAAAGTTGTTCAGGCCAAAGAAATTGCAGAAAGAGTAAAAAAATGTGCTATCGGCGCCTCAATTATGACAGATACAGAAGTTGATGTACAGTTTATCTCCGGTATGTGTGAAGTTGTACAGAATGATGTGGCAGGCGAACTGGCAACAGAAGCTCTCTATGCTATCGGCAAACCTGTATTTGACGAAGAAGATTATGCAATTGCAAAGAAATTCTACGAATCTGCAACAGAAGCAGAAATCAACGGTTTCCTGGGAAGACTTACAACTTATGATGATCCACAGAAATATAAAAATGAATATCTGATTACAGACCTGGCACCTTACAAACGTATCGAAGGCCGCCTTGGCGGTTCCACAGACGTTGGCGATGTTTCCTACGCAACACCTACAGTTCAGATAGGGGCACCTACATACGCAGTTGGCACACCTGGTCACTCCTGGAAAATCACTGCGCAGGCAGCTTGCGGCATAGGTCATAAAGGTATGCTTTATGCAGCCAAAGTTATGGCTCTTACAGGCATTATTGCTCTTGACAAACCGGAAAAACTTAAAGAAGCATATGATGAATATGTTAAACTTACAGGCGGCAAATATATCTGCCCGGTAGGTCCGGAAGTAAAGGCACAGTATCAGGACTGATAAGTTTACCATAACTGTTCCAAAGCAAGACCATTAATATGATAAACAAGGACTCACAGAAATGTGGGTCCTTTGTTTGTGCGGATATACCGGTTATTTTAATCTATTGTATATACTGCACAATTATATACAAAATAACCTATACAAAGTGCTGAAAATATAATTTTATATTGCAATTTTCACAAATCGTGAAAATACACAAAAAATATTTAAAAAAAGTTGTTGACAATAGCTAAAAGGTGTGGTATCATAATCAAGCTGTCACGAAGGACAGACAGGAAGAAAGCTGAAAGGCAGAAACCTGAAGCCAAGTAACCAAGCCTGAAGCGATGAGCAAAGGGGAACGGCCAAAGCCCGAAAGGGAAGGCCGGGGCGCTGAAGTAGCACTGTGGGGCGAGCCAGCGTGGGAGAAAGGAACTGCAGAAAGCTGAGTACCACAATCGGAAGGAAGGCATGGAAACAGGCCGGACGGAAGAAGAAAAGTAAAGAAGCCGCAAGGCAGAAAGACAGCACCGAAGGAACCGCCGACAGGGGAAAACGGGAAGAAGGGAAAAGAAAGACGGAAGGCTGAGTAGTCAGAACCAAAGCAAAGCGGACGAAAGAAAGCAGAGCGGAAGGGGAAAGCCCGAAAGCGAAAGCAAAAGGGAAGCACCGGGAAAGCAGCTGTGGGAGCGAAACCGGGAAGGATGAAAGGAAACTGACAGATAAGCCGAGTACGAAGAAATGGAAGCAAAACACGGGAAACCGGGTGGAGCGGAAATGGAAAAGCAAGGAAGCGGAAGCAGAGAGGCAGCACCGGGAAAGTCACTGTGAGACGGAAACGGGAAGAAAAGGAAAGGAAGAAACAGAGGCTGAGTAGCCGGAACCGGAAAAGAAGCAGACGAAAGAAAGCGGAAAAGAAGGGGACAGACCGAAAGCGAAAGTATAAGGTAAGCACCTGAGGAACAGCTGCGGGAGCGAATCAGGGAAGGGCGAAAGGAAACCATCAGCAAAGCCGAGTACAGGAACCTGGAAGGAAGGCATGAGAGATCAGGCCGGAGAGAAAGGGGAAACCGAGGAAGCGAGAGCGGAGACGGGCACCGGGAAAGCAGCTGTGAGGCGGAACCGGGAAGAGAAGGAAAGGAAGAACAGAGGCTGAGTAGTCAGAATCCAAAACTGAAGCGGACGAAAGAAAGCTGAAACAGCGGAGGTCAGAAAGCGGAAAGGAAGCGGCAATAAACCGTGGAATGGACGGCCCAGAGAAAGTCAGAAACGAAAGTGGAAGACAAGGGTGAGCCGGAAGAAGCAGCTGCAGAGATTGAAGCCGGCGGAAGACGAAAGGAAATTGCAGACGAAACGATTCGTTAAGCTGCGTGTGTGGAAGCCGAATGGCTGAAACCACCGCTTAATGGTTGTGGAGATAAAAGAAGAGTGGTCTCAACTGAAAAGTTGAGGCTTTTTTTATTTAACAATTCAATTAGTAATAACATCTTGTCGTTGGAACGTGAACTTTGTCTTGCTTTATCAGGTGCTGTGAAGCCTTTATTTATGGGCTTTGCGGTACTTTTTATATTTTGTCAGGTGGTGTCTGGGTTTGTGGTTTTTGAAAAAAATGGTGTAGAAATTGGTGTAGTAAAAATCTATATAACAATCAATGGTTTATGGAAAAAAGTGTTGATATCCATATTAGCGTTACTGATAGCTGGGTTGGAAAGGGTAAAGTTAGCTTATAAAGATAGAAAAACTATTTGATTTTGGTAAACCTTTAGGTCTTAAGTATAGAACAGATGGCAATTGTCAAATATGGGCTAATTTGTCATGTTGGTGGTGCTGGTGATTGGGATGCATTTAGCAGTTAAAGGCGATTGTGAATATTACGAGATTATGAGGCTATTTCGTAATTTAGGGAGAGTATGACGAATAGTAAGAAAAATTTTATATCAGTGGAGATGATGCCGATATTAAAAATGTTTTATCATTTTAAAATAATGCTACAAATAATGCTATATTTGTATTGTTAATGCTACAAATGTGTG
>JAFULT010000024.1 GCA_017483145.1 Oscillospiraceae bacterium
GCATCTGCACTCTCTCTTTTTTATATCTGGTTTGTAAAGGAATCTGCCACATAGCTGTATGCGGCTTCCTGGGCGAATTCTTTTCGCAGGATGTTTTCATATACATAGCCTGCCCTGGCAATCATCAGATAGCCCATTACAGGCATATACAGTATTATAATTGCAGGGTTTGAATTGAATACAATATCCAGCGCTTTCCATATCAGCACCGGCACAAACTCCACAGTCATATTGAACCACAGCCAGCCAATCCAGTTCCTTGCAAGATATGTGAAACCGCGTTTCAGCATACCCAACGGTTTGTAATCTGCACCGCTGGCAAATATAAATGCCATAAAACGCAGGGCATTCATAACTATAACCGTCACCACTGTGTATACCGCCGCAAAAGCAAACAGCTTGCCGAAATCAAATTCATTGATGGTAACAGCTGCCAGCAGTCCCACCACAAAAATCACCAGTATTACAATCACAGGTATGGCCAGCAGGGTATATATTACAGCATTTATAACTGACAGGGGGATAAATTTCTTTCGCAGTTTACTGTCCTTCACAGGCTGTATCAGATATTCAAAACGGCATTTGCCCAACAGCCAGCAACGCAGTGCAAAATAGTCAGCCAGCAATATCCATGTCACTGCCGCAAATGCCAGAGGTATCATTATCCACAGATAATTCCCGTTCAGTATATATCCGGCCACAAAGGCCATCAGATAAACAATACACATATTGACAGCAGCCACAATGGTTGCCGGCACAGGGGTCTGTCTGAATATATACAGCGCTGTCCTTCTTATATCCTGGTTTAACAAATTGATTCCTCCATAATTTTGCAATTTAAAAGGCAGGTAAACTGCCTTTTGTTTTTTTATAATTCATCTGAGTTTTCTTCTGCGGTTTCAATGGCAGGCAACTCCAGTTCAATGTCCTTGCCGGCTTCTTCTGTCAGCCTTTCTGTCAGCTGTTCAATGGTCTCCTGCGGTATTTCCGGAGCAGGTTCTGTCACCGGTTCAGCAGCGGCCACAGGCCGGATGTATGCCGGCTGGGGTCCTCTTTCAACCATAAGTATTCTTTCATAGATATAGCCCACACCGGCCACACCTATATAAATTTCAACAGGTATCAGCAGCAGCTGCACCAGGCTTTCGTCAATAAACTGCATCATTGTGCCTGCAATCAGCGCAGGTATAAACGTAATGCTGAACCTGAATTTAAACTCTCCCCACCAGTGACGGGACATATACCCGGCTGAACGGCGCATCATTGCTGTTACAGACAGTTCCGGTTCCATAATGAATATGTACCAGGTCAGGGAAACTGCCACGGCAACAACCAGAAAACCTATCAGAAATATCAGCATAATCGGCACATAGAACCCGGCCGGGTTGAGTGACATCATTACTATCATCACAACGGTCGGTATTGCTGCTGCCCCCACAACCAGTGTTTCCATCAGTATAATCGGCAGTATTTTTCCGCTGTACACACTGCTTTTAAAAGGTATCAGCAGGTGGTTAATATCCATTCTGCCTTCAATCCAGCCGCGCATCAGCATATAGTAACTGCCCACAGTGATTACTACCGAAGCAATGCCCAGAAGAATAACCAGCGGCAGGAATTCTGTTTTTTCTGATATAATGTCAAATAATACATCTGCAAGATAAAGTATTATCAGCGGTTTGAAAGATTCTCTGCATATCTCTTTGGCTCTGTCTTTTATTTCTGTATTGCTCATAAAATCACTCCTTTTATTCAATTTTACAAAAAAACCGGTTGTTTTTCAATATTTTTAAAGTTACAGATTTGTCACTTTGTAAATATAACCGCTTTTACGGTAAAAAGGGGACAAAAAAGCGGAGCAAACGCCCCGCCATTTCTTTTTACAGCTGTGCTGTGCCGTTGTACCATTCGTCCGGAATTATTGTTGCCACAAAGCCGGCAGTTGCCAGGCTGATATATGCATCAAACGGAATACACAGTATATTTGCAATTGTGCCGCCTACAAAAATGGACACCAGTATTTCAATCAGTGCAGGCACAAATGCCACGCTGAAAGAGAATACTATGTATGCAACCAGCTGGCCGCCCATATAGCTGGAAGAACCTTTCAGATAATATTCTGTAGGGTACTGCGGGTTTGCCACAAACAGGTGCCATACTATACGCAGCAGCAGACTTACCAGCAGTGCTATAACAAGCACGGCAATAGGACCAACCAGCGGTATAAATATCAGGAAACTGCTTATTATTTCAATAATAATATTTACCAGCCACATTGCCAGCATAATTGTCAGTATTTTTGGCAGGTGAGCATTGTCTTTCAGCAGGGCAAATATGTCGTTCACATCGGCTTTGCCCCTGTTGTATGCCCTGAAGTAAAACCGTGCAGCGCAGGCACCGGCCACTGCATTTATCAGCCCTGCCAGTGCGTTGCCCACCAGGCCGCCTGTCAGTGCTGAAGATACCAGAGAAACTGCTGCAAAAATAGCTGTGCCAATCAGCATATTGGTCATATCAGCTTTCATTATATCCTTTGCGCGCTGTTTAATCTGTGCGTTCATAATCATCTCTCCTTTGTTTTTTATGGATAATATTTTATCATATTGTGTCACAAATATCAAATCAAAGGTTTTGTAACAGAAAATTTACAAAATATACAATTAAAATCGAAGAAAAGTCTTATAATAGTTGATAAAATGTTGCAAAAATAGTAAAATATATTATGTAAAACTATGCAAAAATATTTGGTGGTCAATGAAAAACTATAATATTTCGGGCAGCATAGTGGTTTATAACAAACCGGATGATGCCTATAAAACAGTGGAAAGCATACAGAAATATACTGACAGCAATTTTTCACTGTATGTAATTGATAACGCCAGCCCGGACAGAATCAGTGAAATGCTGAAACAGCATTTTGATGTGAACTACATCGACCTGTCTGAAAATGTGGGCTTTGGCAGGGGACATAACAAGGTGCTGGACAGGATAGATTCAAAATATCATTTTGTTATCAACCCGGACATACTTATCAATCAGAATACCATAGATACCCTCTGCGATTTTATGGACGCAAACCCGGACGTGGCTATTGCCTGCCCGAAAGTGCTCCATCCTGATGGCAGTGTGCAGTATATTGCCAAAAGAAGACCCAGCCTTATGGCTCTGGTCTCCCGCCGCATCCGCCTGCCGTTCCTGCGCAAACTGGAAGACAGATATCTGGCAAAGGATATGGACCAGGATACCCCGTTTGAGGTGGATTTCTGCACAGGCTGTTTCTTTGTAATCAAAACAGACGTGTTCAGGGAAATCGGTGGCTTTGACGAAGATTATTTCCTGTATTTTGAAGATGCAGACATCACTATGAGGGCCAAGCAGAAGGGCAAAGCCTGGTATGTGCCTTCAGCAGATGTTATCCATTTCTGGCACAGGGAAACCGCCCAGAGTACAGGCCGGTTTATCACACAGGTCAAATCTATGTTTATTTACTTTAAAAAATGGGGCTTCAGGCTCTTTTAGGAGGATTTTATATGAAAGGCATAATTCTCGCAGGCGGCGCAGGCACACGTCTGTACCCACTTACAATGGTTACATCAAAACAGCTTCTGCCTGTTTATGACAAACCAATGATTTATTACCCGCTGTCCACACTTATGCTGGCAGGCATCAAAGACATTCTCATCATCTCCACACCACAGGACACACCTCGTTTTGAGGCACTGCTGGGAGACGGCAGCCAGTTCGGCATCAGCCTGTCATACAAGGTTCAGCCAAGTCCGGACGGTCTGGCACAGGCTTTCCTGCTGGGCGAAGAATTTATCGGCGATGATGCATGTGCAATGGTACTGGGTGACAATATCTTCTACGGCGCAGGCTTTGGCAAAATTCTCCGCGATGCAACACAGAATGCACTGAACGGCAGAGCCACAGTTTTCGGCTACCATGTGGAAGACCCACAGCGTTTCGGCATTGTGGAATTTGACAAGGACGGCAAGGTGCTTTCTGTTGAAGAAAAACCGGAACACCCAAAGAGCAACTATGCTATCACAGGTCTTTATTTCTACAACAAGGACGTTGTTGAATATGCAAAAACAGTAAAACCATCTGCCAGAGGCGAACTGGAAATCACAACCCTCAACGATATCTACCTGCAGAAAGGCCTGCTGGATGTAAAACTGCTGGGCCGTGGCTTTGCCTGGCTTGACACAGGCACAATGGACAGCCTTGTAGACGCTGCAGACTTTGTGCGTATGATTGAAAAACGCCAGGGTATCAAAATTTCTGCTCCGGAAGAAATCGCCTACAGAAACGGCTGGATTACTAAAGAAGAACTGCTGGCAAGTGCCGAAAAATACGGCAAGAGCCCATATGGTGCTCACCTGCACAAAGTTGCAAACGACGAGCTGGTTTATTAAGAGGTATATATGAAAATTCTTATCACAGGTGCCAGGGGTATGCTTGGCACACAGGTTGCCCTTGACCTGAAAAGAGGCTATACAGAACTGGGCAGTGTTCCACAGGAATTTGTGGGCGCAGAGCTGATTCTGGCCGATATTGACAATCTGGATATTACAGACAAGGCTGCAACAGAAAAATTTATCGCAGACTGCGCACCGGATGTGGTTATCAACTGTGCCGCATACACAAATGTTGACGGCTGTGAATCTCACCAGGATGACGCATTCAGAGTAAACGGCATCGGCAGCCGCAATCTTGCCATTGCCTGTGAAAATGTGGGCGCAAAACTGGTGCACGTTTCCACAGACTATGTGTTCAAAGGTGACGAAGCCACACCGCGCAGGGAATATGATGTAACAAACCCTATTTCAGTTTATGGCAAAACAAAATATGCCGGTGAAGAATTTGTTCGCCAGTACTGCAAAAAATCCTTTATCGTGCGCACAGCCTGGCTGTACGGCTACTACGGCAAAAACTTTGTAAAAACTATGGTTCGCCTGTGCAACGAGCGCGGCGGTGCCACAGTTGTAAACGACCAGCACGGCAACCCTACAAACGCAGCAGACCTGTCACATCATCTGCTGAAAATCGCAGCCAGCGAAGAATACGGCACATACCACTGTACCAACAACGGTGAATGCACCTGGTATGAATTTGCTGCAGAAATTGCAAGGCTGGCCGGTTTTGAAGGCGCAATGAAGCCTTGCACCAGTGAAGAATACCCTACACCAACAAAACGCCCTGCATACTCATCACTTGACAATATGATGCTGCGCGTGACAGTAGGGGACGAAATGCGCTCTTGGCAGGATGCCATTGCCGCATATTTTGAAAACGAAAACAAACAGGAGATATAACATTATGACAATTATAGTAACAGGTGGTGCCGGCTTTATCGGTTCAAACTTTGTGTTCCATATGCTGGGCAAATATCCTGACTACAGAATCATCTGTCTGGACAAGCTGACATATGCAGGCAACCTTTCCACACTGGCACCTGTAATGGACAACCCTAACTTCCGCTTTGTAAAGGCTGACATCTGCGACAGGGAAGCTGTTTACAAACTGTTTGAAGAAGAAAAACCGGATATGGTGGTAAACTTTGCTGCAGAAAGCCACGTTGACCGCTCTATCGAAGACCCGGGCATCTTCCTTAAAACCAATATCGAAGGTACAGCTGTTCTTATGGACGCCTGCCGCAAATACGGCATCCAGCGCTACCACCAGGTTTCCACAGATGAAGTTTACGGCGACCTGCCACTGGACAGACCAGACCTGTTCTTCACAGAAGAAACACCTATCCACACATCTTCTCCATACTCATCATCAAAAGCAGGTGCAGACCTGCTGGTTATGGCTTATCACAGAACATACGGCCTGCCTGTAACAATCAGCCGCTGTTCCAACAACTATGGTCCATACCATTTCCCGGAAAAACTGATTCCGCTGATGATTGCAAACGCCCTGGCAGACAAACCGCTGCCTGTTTACGGCGAAGGCATCAATGTGCGTGACTGGCTGTATGTTGAAGACCACTGCAAAGCTATTGACCTGATTATCCACAAAGGCAGAGTGGGCGAAGTTTACAACATCGGTGGTCACAACGAAATGAGAAACATCGATATCGTTAAAATCATCTGTAAGGAACTGGGCAAACCGGAAAGCCTGATTACATATGTAACAGACAGAAAAGGCCACGATATGCGCTATGCAATCGACCCGACAAAGATTCACAATGAACTGGGCTGGCTGCCGGAAACAATGTTTAAAGACGGCATCAAAAAGACAATCCAGTGGTATCTGGATAACCGCGAATGGTGGGAAACAATCATCAGCGGCGAATACCAGAATTACTACGAAAAAATGTACGGCAACAGATAAAATAATAAAAGGACAGTCTTGCGACTGTCCTTTTTTATGTGAATATGCGTAGGGGATGGCGTCCCCGACATCCCGTTGCCGATTCGCCATGTCCGACACCGCAGGTGTCGACTGTGTGCGAATGCCCGCTTGGGCGATAGCGTAGCGACTGAATGGTTTTGCCGCAGGCAAAAACGCAAGCTGGTAAGCATAGCGCCGGAGTGGTATTCTGCGACAGCAGAATAAGCCGAGCCTGTCCTGCGAGGCTAACGGGTGCGAGCGTAGTGGTGCGGGCAAGGCAAAGATGGCATCCCCGACATCCCGCTTTTCTGTAAATTTGCGCAGGGGACAGGTTACCCGTCCCGTAAAAAACGCGTAGGGGCTATTCACGAATCGCCCGCGGATATAATCCCACAGAGCATATCAATTCTTGCTTTTTGCCCATATTCCCATTATACTGTAATTAAATTACAACAGGGGGGGATTACCATGATACTTTACCACGGCAGCAATACAGCAGATATACAGGTGCTGCAGCCGCATCTTGCAGACCACGACCGCCCATATATCTATATGTCCACTATGGAAGTGGTGGCGGCTTTTTACCTGTGCAACCGGGTGGAAAGACCATACTACTGGTTTCCATACGGCTTTGACAAGGAAACAGGCGTGCCTGTCTATCACGAACTGTATCCGGATGCGCTGAAAGAAGTTTCAGATGGCGTCAGCGGTTATATCTACATTGTGGAAGCTGATGAAGATTCTGTACTGCCATTTAAAAACATCCCTGTTGCCCGCCTTGCCACACAGCCGATGCCGGTGAAAGAGATAGTCAGAGTTGACAATGCCTATGATTTGTTTATGGAGTATGTACGTCAGGGGAAAATGAAAATCGGCCGCTATGAAGACAAAACCGAAAAACAGCTGGCCAACTGGCACAATATGATTCTTTCCTATATCACAGAAAAGGAAATGATAAAAACCCCGGACTGCTCATATGCAGTGTATATCAAAAAGAAATTTCCGCAGGTATGGCGGCAGTATGAACAGAACACAAGATAAAAAAGACCACCCGGAAGGGTGGTCTTGATTTTGTCTTATAATACTTATTACAGCAGATGTTCGAATTTGGATTCGTCAACTTTGTAGTTAAGTGTTTCTGGCAGTGTCCACAGCAGTGGCAGACGGATAGCAACTTCAGCAACGATGTAGATGATGAACAGCCACTGTGGACCAACGGAGTCGTAGATGATACCAGCTGCAAATGCAAATACAGAAGCAACCAGTGAGCCAACCATACCGTTGGAACCAGACCAACGGCCACGAGCCCAAGCTGGAACCAGTTCGTGCTGGATAGAACCGTTGATAACTGTACCGATTTCCTGGAAACCAACCAGCAGACCGATAACGATCAGCAAGCCTGTACCTTTGGATGTAAGGAGCAGGATGAGAGCTGCAAGGTAGGAAACAATTGCAAATGTGAGTGTCTTTTTACGGCCGTATTTGTCAGCCAGGATACCAAAGAAGTAACCGCAAACAACGGATGTAAGAGCTGTAGCTGTTGTCATAGCAGCAAGTTGAGCTGCTGTTGCGCCTTTAGCTTCAGCTGCGTACAGCTGGAGGTAAGGAACGATCATAACCATTGGCATACGGTTAACACCTGTCATAATCATCCATTTTACGCAGTTTTTGTCAGCTTTCATAAGACCGATAGCGTCTTTGAATGGGTTACGTTTTGCTTTAGCAGCAGCACCTTTTGCGCCAAGGTGGCTAACATCCAGTTTGAAGATAACCAGCAGCAGAGACAGAACTGTGATAACTACACAGAAGAAGAACAGAGGTCTGATTGTTTCTGGGTCTGTAGGTGTGCCGTTAACGCCCATCATGTTAACCAGGAACCAACCTGCAAATGCAGGACCGATCATACCAAGAACACCGGCAGCGAATGTTTCACAAACCAGCATACCTTTTGCACGGTCACAGGATTCCAGACAGTTACCACAGATATTAGCACAGGACTGACCACCAAGTGTCTGACCCATTGTATGCAGGAACATACCCAGTGCAGCAATCTGCCAGATAGGTGCTTTCCAGAGAGCAATGTAACCGGCAACCAGAACTGCGATACCCAGCAGGTACATTTTCTTAGGACCGTTTCTGTCGATGTAGGAACCAAGGAATGGAGCCATAAATGCAGCTACCAGAGTACCCATAGCTGTAACTGTACCAACCTGTGCTTTTGTAGCACCCATCAGTACAATGTACAGTGTCAGGTATGGCAGAACTGCTTTGTAAACAAGACGTTCCATGGAAGTACGGTAAACTGTAATTTTCCATGCTGACTGCTGGGATTTCCAGAAGCCAATAACGTCAAGATCGTTTTTCTTTTCTTTAACATTATTTGCCATTTTGAATCGTTTCTCCTTTCAGTTTAAAGAGCGTTTAACCGCTCCGGCAAAAAATATACATATTTCGTATAAATTAAAATATACTAAATTAATCATATTACTATTTCATATAAATGTCAATTGTCATATTGTATAATTTTTTGCAAATAAGTAACTTATTATTTATTATAAAAAATCCCCCCGCA
>JAFULT010000187.1 GCA_017483145.1 Oscillospiraceae bacterium
CCGCCCACATTGTGGTGTGCCTTTACGCCGTCTGATTCCAGAATGTCAGGATAGATTGTGCCCTGTGCCAGGAATTCCACACCTTCCAGTTTGCGTGCTTCTTCTTCAAATACTCTGATGAATTCTGCACCGATGATTTTACGCTTTTCTTCAGGTGCTTCCACTCCTGCCAGTTTGTCAAGGAAGCGGTCCACTGCATCCACATATACCAGGTTTGCATCCATTTCATCACGGAATACTTTTATTACCTGTTCCGGTTCACCTTTGCGCAGCAGGCCGTGGTTTACGTGTACACACACCAGCTGTTTGCCGATTGCTTTGATAAGCAGTGCTGCCACTACTGATGAGTCAACACCGCCGGAGAGAGCAAGAATTACTTTTTTGTCGCCTACCTGTTCTCTGATTTCTTTGATCTGCTGTTCAATGAATGCATCTGCCAGTTCTTTTGTGTTGATGCGGGCCATTGAGTCAGGACGTACGTTAAGCATAAAAAATCCTCCATTAAAATGAGCAGGAAAAATCCCGAATTTAGTATATTTATAATATTTAATTATATAGTACTTATGATTCAAACGCAATAAAAAAATGCAATAAAAATAAAATTTTGCAATAAAAAATACAAGGCTGCAAACCGGGATTCACAGCCTTGATTTGTATATTATTTATTTGCAAACAGCTGTACAACAGGTGCAAGGCCTTCATTTTTATAGGCTGTGCAAAGGTGGATTTCCACATCAGGATTAAGGCTGCGCACATCACTGATAAATCTGTCCACATCAAAATTTATATATGGCAGCAGGTCAATTTTGTTAAGCAGCACAACATCGGCTGTCCGGAACATATTCGGGTATTTCAACGGTTTGTCGTTGCCTTCTGTGGTGCTGGCAACACATACACGCATATGAGCACCAATCTGGAATGCAGCTGTGCACACAAGGTTGCCGATGTTATCCACCACAACTGTGTCAATGCCGTCCAGATCCAGTTCCTCCAGGCCTTTTTCCACCATATCAGCTTCAAGATGGCAGGCACCTTCTGTGTTCAGCTGGATGGTTCTGATGCCGATTTCGGCCATGCGCTGGGCGTCCAGGTCTGTAAACAGGTCACCTTCGATTACAGCAATCCTGCTTTTGTCAATGGCAGGGTTAGCCAGTACATTTTCCAGCACTGTTGTTTTGCCGCTGCCCGGTGTACCCAGGAAATTAATCATTCTGATACCTTTTTCGCTGAGTTTTGCCCTTGTTCTTTCAGCAATTTCATCATTTTTGCTGAGAACATTTCTGTTCACTGTAATAGTTTTCATTTCCTTTATTCTCCTTTGAATGTTTTGACATACATCTGGGTGCGCCCTGTGATGGTTACGTCTTTTTCAACCTTAATATAGGCCTGTTCCATACAGGTATCCCTTTTCATCACATCAAAATAAAAGTTCAGCTGGCTTTCATTGATACAGGAATAATCCCCCACTGTAATTACAATTTCATATACCTTTTTTATATCGTTGGCCAGTGCGGCATCAGCCACAATGTCCACTATTTCGCGGCATACAGCGCCTTCGTGCATAATCAGTTCCCCTTTGGTTTCTTTTTGGTTTTTACAAATACATCCCTTTCGTCTGCAACCATTTCTCGCACATCAAATTTGCATTTGTTCACGCACTGACCGCAGCCGATGCAGTTGGCATAGTTGAACACCAGTTCTTTTTTCTGTTTGTCGTAGAAGGTGGCATCTGTAGGGCAGAATTTACCGCACAGGTCACAGCCTACACAACGTGTGATATCAATAACTTTCGGGCTGTAATAGGAACGGGTAAAGATTTTGCTTAAACCGCCGTTCTGATAGCCTTCATACAGCAGGCAGCAGTCGGTACAGCAGTTGCAGATAACCATTTCGTCCTTGTTTGCATCATTGTTGTGATGGAAAGTGGTATGTACACAGCCTTTTGCCCGGAATTCGTCCACAAGGTCCTGTGCTTCTTCAAGGGTGAGATGGCGTGCAATGCCGTTTTCTTCCAGCTGTGTAGCTATTGAACCCAGCACGATACAGCCTTCAATTGGCAGACCGTAGTCACAGCTTTCCCCTTTGCTGATATTTTTGTACTGGCGACAGAAGCAGTTGCCCACCGCGATTTCATTTTCATATTTTTTCAGCAGTGCGTGAACGTCGCTGGATATGTAAACCTGCTGCTCTGTTTCCAGAGGCTGGTTGAGGACGATTTCCCTGCCTTTGTTAATGACATTGCCGATGCGGGGAGCATCGCCGCGTTCAATCTTTTTGTCCCCTTTCACATTTGTCAGATAGCGGATAGGGCCCACATTCAGCTTTTTCAGCAGGCTCCAGAACTCCATAAACTTGCTGATAATGGCCGCTCTTTCATCCGTGAGAGGGCCTGCTACAGTAAATTCAACCCAACCCGGAAAAATAGGGGAAAGTTCGTAGATTTCCCTGTTTGATTCTTCATACGGATGGAAAAAGCTGTACTGTTTAATTTTTGTCAGCCAGAATTCATTCCAGTCTTCGGCTGTGCCGCCATACATTTCGTGATAGATTTCTTCCAGCTGTGGGATTGTATGTGTTTCCTGGCCGGCTTTCAGCAGATAATCCAGAGTTTTTTCATCCATAGCCAGCTCAAACATTTCAACAATAGGTTTGGCGGCAGGAACAGACGCTGTGGATTTGGAGTTCATAAGGGAAATAAGTTCTTTTACCTTTTCTTTCGGAAGGCTCATATTGTACCTCTTTATAATTTTTATGATTTTATCATATGTTTTTAAATATTACATGATTATTCTAACACAAAACCAGTGTATTGTAAACAAAACAAACTGCAGACTGAAAAAGCCTGCAGTTTTTCTGTTATTTCATTCTGTATGCAGCCACTATAAAGCGGTCCGGTGTTTCTTCGTAATCATCACAGGTGGACAGAATAAGAATCTGTTCGTAATTTTCAGGTGCATTGCCTGTATCGTAAAGGGATTTTTCCACAAGCCAGTTCACCATCTGTGAATATTCTGCTGTAGTCATTTCGCCGCCATAGTAGTATGGCAGATAATCCTCTTCGTCCACAGAAAACCGTGCCGCCGCAAAAATTCTGTACTGTCGCTGTGTGTGCAGTGTATCAAAATTGATTATCTGATTGTCCCGGAAAAAGGACTGTTCTTTGTAAAGCGGCAGTTCGCCGAACATTATGCCACTGCGGCTGCTGTGGCCGTGAATAATAACACTGTCTGATGTAGGGGTACAATCAAGACCGATATATGGCACACCATAAACAGAATATTCTTTGTTGAAGTCACGGCGCAGATAATAGTTGGCATCATCAGGAGTATACATAACCGGATAGTCGATTTTTGTATTGTCAATCTTTATCCAGCCTGCCATATCGCTGTTGAGCCGGTAGCTGTCCCGGTATTTCAGCAGGATGCCATCCCGGTTGGTAAGCGTTTCTTCCTGCTGTTGGGTATTGTCTGCCAGCCGGTCAAAGTCCTGTTGCCGCTTGTCTGATTCGATATACGGTTTAAAAGCCATATATGCTGCAAAGCAGGCAAGGCAGGCAAAGAAAGCTATGGCAGCAATAAGCACACCGCGGCCTTTTTTGTTATCATTGTTCTGATTATTTTTGTATACCATTTATATCTCCTGACAATAAAGGCGGGTTGGTACCCGCCCTTATTTATTGGTTTAAAATATTAGTAACGTTTTTTGTAAACAACTGTAAGACCGCCCATTGCCAGCAGGGATGCTGTCATAATGCCCATCCACATTGTTGTGTTGCCACCTTCGTTTGTTGGTGGGATGTATGGGTCGTTCTTTGTATTTGTTACTGTGTATACACGGTTACCTGTTGTTTCGTCAACTGTGTCAAGTTTTACAGATTTTCTGTAGTTTGCAGGTACATCTGTTTCGTCTACTGTGTAAACGATTTCTTCGCCGTCTGCGTAAACTTTCAGATTTTCGAATGTATGTGTCCATTCTGTTTCTGCAGTCAGTTCTGCGGAATCAATTTCTTCACCGTTTGCGTAGAGTTTGATTGTAGCAGATTTGCCTGTGCCACCTTTCCATACTTTGTTTACAGTAATACCGATAACTTTGCTTTCGTGTGTATTTGTTACAACAAAGCCTGTTTCACCTTCTGTTACTGCATCTGTGTAGCCTTCTACAGCTTCTTCTTCAACTGTGTATTCGATTTCAACGCCTGCGGCATATTTGTCCAGTTCTGTGAATGTGTATGTCCACTGGTTTTCTTCGTTGAGAACAGCTGTATCAATAACTGTTTCGCCGTTCAGCAGATTGATTGTTACAGATTCCGGTCTGATACCGTCGTTGTTGTCATCGTCAACCCAAACTTTGTTAACTGTTACTGATGTCTGTTCAGGTGTATGTGTATTTGTTACTGTGAAGCCGTCAACTGTTGCTGTGTAGCCGTCTACTGCTTCTTCTGTAACTGTGTAAACAATTTCTTCGCCTGCTTCAAATTTTGGAACATCAACAAATTCAAATGTCCATTTACCACCTTCGCCAGCTGTTACTGTTGTGCTGCCAACTTTATCGCCGTTTGCCAGCAGATTGATTGTGATGGATTCTGGGCGTTTGCCGTCCTGGTTGTCAGCATCGTCCCAAACTTTTTCACCGGAAATTGTGATAACTTCTGGTATATGTTTGTTTGTTACATTGAAGCCTTCAACTGTTGCTGTGTAGCCTTCTACCGGTTCTTCTGTGATTGTGTAAACAATTTCTACTCCATCTTTGAATTTTGGCAGGTCTGTGAAGCTCCATTTGCCGTCTTTTACATCAACACTGTCAATAACTTCACCGTCAGCCAGCAGCTTGATTGTGATGGATTCTGGTCTGAGACCATCCTGGTCATTGCCGTCATCCCAAG
>JAFULT010000188.1 GCA_017483145.1 Oscillospiraceae bacterium
CTGCCGACAGGTATGATAGAGTATGAAGATTATAATTACTACATCTATATAGAACGATACGCCCTGTATGATATAACCCGTGACGGCCTGCCGGAACTGTTTACATTTATAAACAGCGGCGGCATGCACAAGAATGTGTATACATACAAAGACGGCCAGGTGGTACAGCTGTCAGATTCCTTTGGCAACAGTTATCACGGCCCGGATAAAGTGCTGAAATGCGGTATGGTGGCAAATGAGCACTTTTCTACAGGAGGAACATATTTTTTCACAGTTTATTATCCCGATGGCACTACAAAAGATGTGTCTTTTGGCACAGGCTGGAGTGACGAAGGCCAGGATTACTGGATAGGAAGAAATTCTGTAACAGAAGAAGAATACATTAAATTTGCCAGGGAATATATGGTGGCATGGACTTCAGAAGAGGCCACAATGGACTGGTATAATACCTATGAAAAGGTGTATAAATAAAGGCAGACAGGCACAGTATTTGCTGTGCCTGTCCTATTAATATTGGCACTGTCATTTTCATAAGCAACAATAAAAAATCATTGACAAACCATATATACTATAGTATAATATTTAAGCTTTCAAAAAAGCAATACAGTCAGTGCCGATAGCGCTCAGGTCCCACCTGTTCCCATGCCGAACACAGAAGTTAAACTGAGTAGTGCCGAAAATACTTGGATGGCGACGTCCCGGGAAGATAGGGAGGTGCTGACATTTTTATTTTATGCAGTGGTTTTGCCACTGCTTTTTTATTTACATAATTTAAAATAAGTGCTATATTAAAACCAATAAATATTGGAGGGTCACTATGAAAAAGATAGTTGCAATAGGCGGTGGGGAAAACGGCCGCATCGGCTCTGACGGTACACGTTACCCTTATGAAACTGCTCCTATGGACAAGGAAATAATCAGACTTACAGGCAAGGAAAAACCTAATTTCCTGCTGATTGCCCATTCACAGCCGCTGGAAAGACAGCACGGCTATTTTGAAACAATGGAACGTATTTATGGCGATATATACGGCTGTGCATGCAAAGAACTGACCAGCGATATACTGACTGATACACAGGCAGTGCAGGCACTTATCGACTGGGCAGACATTATCTATGAAGGCGGCGGCGACACTATTACAATGGTAAATATGTGGCACAGTACAGGCTTTGACAAAATACTGCGCACAGCCTGGGAAAACGGCAAGGTAATGTGCGGTGTGTCCGCAGGTGCGAACTGCTGGTTTACCGCCTGCAATACAGACTCTCTCAAAATACAGACAGGGGATGACTCTGCCCCTATGGGCAGCTGTGACTGCCTTGATTTTATACCGGGATACTTCGTGCCCCATTGTGACGAGCCGGAAAGAATCCCATCCTCAAAACTTGCACTTAAAGAAAACGGCCTTACAGGATTTTATATTTCCAACTGTGCCGCCATTGCCATAGTTGATGACAAATACAGACTTATCACTTCAGACGGCAGCTACCACAATATTGCACCATACGGCAGGCTGGCATACTGGGATAATGGCACATACACAGAAAAAGAAATATCTGAAAACAGCTGCTATATGCCGCTTTCAGATATTGTCAGATAATAATAGAGATATAATTTATGCTGGAAATACTTTTTACAGATAGTGCTGCAGGCGGGCTGAAAGCTGATAACGCCCCTGTGCGTGCTTTGCTGAACGGCGTTGTACAAAGCCTGCCACGGAATATATATGACAGTTTCATTATCAGAGAGATAGAAAATATGGATATACAGTTCCGCCAGGCGATTGTAATAGGCAGGGTGCTGGGGAAACATCAGCTGTGTGTTGGCGATGCCTTTATTGCGCACCGTATGGAAACAATGATTGAAAGCGGTATGCTGACTGTAATACATCCGGCAGCGGATGATATTCCTTTATACCACAGAATACTGCAGAAAAACATATAAACAAGCCAATGCAACCGTTGGTTGACACAAATCAAGCCAGAGCTGGTGGTTTTCCACCGGCTTTTTTGCTATCATAAGCTTGAAAACAAGGAGGTAAATTATGAATATACACGAAAGAATACAGCAGCTGCGCAAAGAACACAATCTTTCACAGGAACAGCTGGCAGACCGGCTGGGTGTTTCCCGCCAGGCGGTATCAAAGTGGGAAAGTCGGCAAAGCCTGCCGGATATAGACAAAATAATTGCAATCAGCCGGTATTTTTCTGTAAGCTGTGACTGGCTGCTGACAGGGAAAGAAAGTGTTTCATTGCCTGTCGCTGATAAACAAAAAGTAATCAGCAAACAGCGTACTATGCTTACAGCCGGATGCATTAATATTACAGGTTTTATGGTTACATTTGCATTGTGGAAAGAATGGCAGAATATGCACGCCATTGCCATAGGCTTTGTGTTTATACTGGCATCCTTCTTTATAATGGGTATGGGTGCCACATTTATGGACTATCCCGACAGGGAGACAGCGGTATACCAATGGCTTAAAAAGATTATATGGCTGGATGCCCTGGTGCTGACAGCTGTTGCCGGCGGAATTATATCACCGATAATTTTTCATAACAACCTGGCTATATCACTGACAGGAATGGCATTTCTGATTTTTGTGTATTGTTTTACCTGTTTTATTACAATATATTTTTCAGACAGGGCAATAAAAAAACATATTAAATAACAAAAAGTACAGCACTGCAGGCTGTCATTCCGGACACAGTGAGAAATCTGAATGCAAAAAAAGAGACAGCGCCGCACGCTGTCTCTTTTTGTATTTGGTGGTAATTATATATGTAAACCAATGAAAAAACTTAAAAAAATACCAAAACCAAATAATCTATCATTAAATACTTCCTCAGAACACCCGGCTAATTAGGTGTCTGTATATATAATAACAGGTATTATTTTTTTTGCAAGTCTATGCATTTTTGCGCTGTTTGTGAAAATGTACATTTTTGGTACAGTATTGTTAAAATCTTATTTATATGTTGCACAAAAGGTTGAATTCTGAACCTTGTAAACACAGTAAATTTTTGTGCATATTGTATATATTTAGGTCGACTAACTAATTGAATTTAGAATTTCTGCCAAACTTTTATAAATTCTGTAATTTTACATAAAACATATGTAGTTTACAAAAATACAGATATTTCCGGCAATGTTTATTTATTAAAGTGATTTTGTACGCAGAAACAGTCATCTGTATTTATATTGCGTACAAAAATTGGGTTTTGTATTTTAAAACATCAAAACCGAAAACAGTTTGTGCAATTTGACAAAATGGTATGTGTGAAAAATATTCAAAAACCTTGTATTTTTATATCCGCATATATATAATGTAAATATAATTATATTTTTAACAATATAGGGAGACGAGATTTATGAAATATGTAACAGAAGGATATGAACCAAAACAGGTTCTGCAGTATTTTGAAGATATTGCGCGCATCCCGCGCGGCAGCGACAATGAAGCTGAAGTTGCACAGTATCTTTACGACTGGGGCAAAAACCTTGGTCTTGAAGTGTGGAAAGACGATTTCCACAATGTTGTTATCAAAAAACCTGCATCAGCAGGCTGTGAAAACCTGCCACCTGTAATGCTGCAGGGTCACACAGATATAGTAGCAGTTAAACTGCCGGAATCTGACCACGATTTTGTAAAAGACCCACTGCCACTGTATGTGGAAGACGGCAAACTCCGTTCAAAAGGCACAACACTGGGCGCAGACAACGGCAATGCTGTTGCCTATATGATGGGCATCCTTTCCAGAAACGACCTTGTACATCCACCGCTTGAATGTGTGTTCACATCCGGCGAAGAAATAGGTCTCAAAGGTGCTACAGCCCTTGATGCAAATGCATTTACAGCAAAACGTATGATCAATATGGACGCAGGCGGCGAAGACCAGTCTGTTACAACAGTTGGCTGCGCAGGCGGTCTGGAACAGAAAATGCGCCAGAAACCAATCTGGCAGGAAGCCAAAGGCAATTTTATTTCCCTGTTTATCCACGGTCTGCAGGGCGGTCACTCCGCCGGTGCCATCAACCTTGGCCGCGGCAACGCAGGCAAGCTGATTGCCAGAATCATCAACCATGTTTCTCTCAAGACAAAAACTGTTGTTGCCACAATCAACGGCGGCACAATGCAGAACGCCATTATGTCTGATGTAAAGGCTGTTATCAGTGTTGAAGATGCGGATGTTGCACTGGAAGCCATTGCAAAACAGGTTGCAGCCATCAAAGAAGAACTGCGTGCAACAGATGCAGGCTTTGAATGTGAATTCGGCCCTTGTGCAGCACCGGAAAAAATGCTGGATGACGTACAGTCCAGAAACCTTGTTGCATTTGTTCTTGCTATTCCTGCAGGAGTTCGTGATATGTCCTTTGAAATTGAAGGTCACGTTCTCAACTCCAACAACCTGGCAGCAGTACAGGTATCTGACGATGAAATACTTATCTGGACACTGGGCCGCTCCGGCGATGACACAAGACAGGATGCAATGGGCGAAGAAGTGCGCTCACTGGCAGCTGTATTCGGCTATGATGTTGAAATCGGTGCAAACTTCTATGGCTGGAAATACAATCCGAATTCCAAAATGAGGGAACTGCACTCAAAACTGTTCAAACAGGTGTTTGATATCGACCTTCACGTTGAAGCAACACACGGCGGTCTGGAATGCGGCGTGTTCTGGGGCAAAGAACCTGAAATGGATATCATCTGCTTCGGTCCTAAAGGCGGCGGCGCACATACACCGGAAGAATGGCTGGATCTTGAATCCTTCAAAGAACTGTATGATTACCTTATCCTGTTCCTTGAAGAACTGACAAAAGCATAATTACTGACCATTATCCCCGGTCAGACAGTCCGGGGACTTTTATAAAAACTGATTATAAAACAAAAGGAGATTTTGAATTATGAAATATGTAACAGCCGGTTATGAACCACAGGACGTTCTGCAGTATTTTGAAGACCTGTCCAGAATTCCACGCGGCAGCTTTAACTGCGCAGCAGTAGCACAGTATGTTTATGACTGGGGCAAAAACCTGGGTCTTGACGCATACAAAGACGAGTACAACAACGTAGTTCTGAAAAAACCTGGCTCTGCAGGCTGCGAAAACCTGCCACCTGTAATGCTGCAGGGTCATCTGGATATCGTTGCAGTAAAACTGCCTGAATCCAACCACGACTTTATGAAAGACCCACTGCCACTGTATGTGGAAGACGGCAAACTGCGCTCCAACGGCACAACACTGGGCGCTGACAACGGCAATGCCTGTGCATATATGATGGGCGTTCTGGCAAGAAAAGACCTTGTTCATCCACCACTTGAATGTGTATTCACAGCTGACGAAGAAGTTGGCCTTATCGGTGCTGAAAAACTGGACAAAGCAGCATTTACAGCAAAACGTATGATCAATATGGACGCAGGCGGTGAAGACCAGTCCTCCACATGTGTTTCCTGTGCAGGCGGTATCGAACTTGTTATGACA
>JAFULT010000189.1 GCA_017483145.1 Oscillospiraceae bacterium
CCCATTTTTTCATACATTCTGATGGCAGGTGTGTTCTGGCTGCGCACTTCCAGCACTACGCTGTTTACATGGGTCGGCAGGTCTCTGATTGCTGTGTCCAGCAGATGTGTTGCAATACCTTTCTGTCTGCACAGCTGATGGGTGCATACAAACACCAGTTCTGCGTCATCTGTAACTATAAAAGAGCAGAAGGCCACCGTCCTGCCGTTGTGTGTTGCCACATAGCTCCATGTGGAGTCGTTGGCCAGGTCGCTGATAAGGCTTTTCATACTCCAGCCGTCCAGCACCTGTGAGTGAATTGAAGTGGCATCTTCAATATGCTTTATTGAAAAAGGCTCAATTTTAATATTTTCAAGTTTTATATTTTCCATAATTATCCTTTTGCTATATACCAGTTTTCACCGCTGTTCACATCAGCTTTCAGCGGGATGGACAGCTGTGCGGCGTTCATCATTTCCTGGCTTAAAATCTGTTTTGCTTTTTCCATTTCTTCAAGCGGTGCTTCCACAATCAGTTCGTCGTGTACCTGCAGCACCAGCTGCGCTTTCAGTCCCTCTGCTTTAAGACGGTTGTAAACACGCACCATTGCTATCTTGATAATATCTGCACTGGTACCCTGAATAGGTGTGTTCATAGCCATTCTTGTGCCAAGGGCCTGCACATTTTTATTGGAATTGTTGATTTCCGGCAACAGACGTTTGCGGTTGTACAGTGTGGTTACATAGCCGTGTTCTTTTGCAAACTGTGTGATTGTGTTCATATATTCGGCTACACCGCTGAAATTGTGCAGATAGTCTTTGATAAAGGCATCTGCCTCTTTTACAGTCATACCTGTGTCCTTTGACAGGCTGAATGCACCGATGCCGTAAACAATGCCGAAGTTTACAGCCTTTGCACGGCTGCGCAGCTGTGGTGTAATCATTTCCATAGGCAGTTTCAGCACCTGGGAGGCTGTGCGGGCGTGGATATCTTCCCCGTTAAGGAAAGCTTCCGCCATAACCTTGTCCCCGCTGATGTGGGCAAGAATGCGCAGTTCAATCTGTGAATAGTCAGCGTCCAGCAGGATATGTCCCGGTTTTGCCACAAAAAATTTGCGCAGTTCACTGCCCAGTTCTGTCCTTACAGGGATATTCTGCAGGTTAGGTTCACTGGATGAAATACGGCCTGTGCGGGTTTCTGTCTGGTTGAAGGTGGAGTAGATTCTGCCGTCCGGCTGAATTTTGTCTATAAAGCCTTCCACATATGTGGAATTCAGTTTCTGATATGAGCGGTAGTTGAGAATAACATCAATTACCGGGTGGTATTTGCGCAGGCCTTCAAGGGTTTCTGCATTGGTGGAATAACCTGTTTTGGTCTTTTTGCCTGCAGGCAGACCCAGAACTTCAAACAGTGCGTGACCCAGCTGTTTAGGACTGTTGAGATTGAATTTTTCCCCAACCATATCATAGATAAGCTGCTGGTCTTTTTCAATCTGTTCTTTCAGTTTTATACCAAAATCAACTATGCCCTGTCTGTCCACGGCAAAGCCGATATGTTCCATATTGGCCAGCACTTCAGCCAGTGGCATTTCAATATCGTGCAGCAGGCTGTGCTGATTGTCTTTTTCTATATTATCGCGGAGAATTGTGTAGCAACTGTGTGCAAACGGTGCAAAAGCATCTTCACATTCAAAGGCTTTTTCAGCACCTGTTGCCATAGGCAGTACATCCTTTGCATAGCTGGATGCAAGAGGGTTTACAATATATGCCGCAAGTGTGAGGCAGAATGAAATATTTTCCGGTTTTATATCGTTTTCAAAGCAGAATTTGTGCAGTGCCTTTACATTATATGCAATTTTTTCTTTTGACGCATCTTCAAGATATGTTTTCAGCTGTGGGTCAGTTACAGCAATCTTTTCAACCGTTTTATCCCAGGTAAGAATAAATTCATCACCGGACTGCCATATAACAGCTTTGTCCATAGTGCCTGTAAATTCTTCAATTACCACTGTTTCCAGTGCAGATTCTTCTGACACTGTTTCAAAGGAAAGCTGGCTGTCACCGCAGAATTTGTCAATCATTGTGTACATTTCCAGCCTGCCCAGTATTTCAGCAGCCTTTGCCATATCCCCCGGCTGTTTTACATAATGGGAAATATCTGTTTCCACAGGTGCTGTGGTGCAGATTTTACCCAGCTGTTTTGACAGATAGGCCATCTCTTTGTCTGCTTCCAGCTTTGCACGGACACCTTTTTTGATAAACGGGTCATCAATGTTTGCATAGATGTTGTCCAGTGTGCCAAACTGCTGCAGCAGTGACACCGCTGTTTTTTCACCCACGCCTTTTACACCCGGTATATTGTCAGATGTGTCACCCATAAGGGCTTTCAGGTCGATAAGCTGGTTTACTTCCAGACCGTATTTTTCCCTGATAGCGTCTGTATCCATCAAAGTGTTCTGACCTTTGCCGAACTGTGTGGTGGCCAGGATGATATTTACATTTTCATTTGCCAGCTGCAGGCTGTCCCTGTCCCCTGTGGCGATAAAGCATTTGTTGCCGCTTTCTGTGGCAGCACGGGCAAGGGTGCCCAGGATATCGTCTGCTTCGTAGCCTTCTTTGGAAACCAGCACATAACCCAGGCTGGACAGTATTTCTTTCAGCACAGGCATCTGGCTGGCCAGTTCTTCTGCCATGCCTTTTCTGTTGCCTTTGTATTCTGAATACATTTCGTGGCGGAAAGTTTTTGCCTTAAGGTCAAAAGCGATTGCCACGGCATCAGGCTTTACATCCTGTTCCAGTTTGTGCAGAATATTGAGAAAGCCGTATATGCCGTTTGTATACTGACCGTCCTTTGTTGTCAGCAGTTTTATGCCGAAAAAGGCTCTGTTTACAATACTGTTGCCGTCCAGTGCTAAAAGTTTCATAAGAAATCTCCCGGATTTATTTCAATTTTGTCATTTTTATATTTCTAACCTTATTAGTATACCACAAATTACAATTTTATGGTATACTAATATGACTAAAAATAATATATATGGTGAAAAAATGAATTTGAATGGTTTGAATATAGAAAATAAAGCCGTACTGGCACCTATGGCAGGCTTCTGCGATATAGTGATGCGCAAGGTGGCAGATGATTTCGGCGCAGGTTTTACTGTCAGCGAAATGGTGTCTGCCCGCGCACTGTACTATGGCGACAAGAAAAGCAGGCAGCTGATGGAAAGCTGGGACCACAAAGGCAGATACGGCATACAGCTGTTTGGTTTTGACCCTGTGGATTTTGAACACGCCACCAAACTGGCACTGGAGGCAAAGCCGGACTTTATCGATATCAATATGGGCTGCCCTGCACCAAAAATAACATCAAACGGCGCAGGCAGTGCACTGATGAAAAACACTGACCTGGCACAGAAAATTGCAAAAACTGTGGTGGACAACGCTGGTGGTATACCTGTAAGCGTGAAGATGCGCAAAGGCTGGGATGATGACTGTATCACCTGTGTGGAACTGGCAAAGAAAGTGGAAGAAGTGGGCGTAAGCTTTATTACTGTCCATGGCAGAACAAGAAAACAGATGTACACACCGGGCATTGATATGGACAGCATAAAAAATGTAAAACAGGCTGTAAGCATACCTGTAATCGGCAACGGTGACATAACAAAACCGGAAGATGTGGTAAAAATGATGGATTACACCGGCTGTGACGCTGTGATGGTGGGCAGAGAAGCGCTGAGCCGCCCGTGGATTTTCAGACAGATAAACCAGGCGCTGAATGGTGTGCCGGTTGACAGGGAACCTACTGTGGAAGAAAGAATGGCCCTGCTGCTGTGGCATATTGAAAAGCTGTGTGAAGTAAACGGTGAACATCTGGGCATGAAAAAAGCACGCGGACAGGCCGCTTTATATATGAAAGGTCTGCGCGGTGCAGCACACCTGCGTTTTCTCACAAACAGCCTGTCTGTTTTTGACGATGCAAAAAATCTGGTGGAAGAAGTTTTAAAGGAGAACGGAAATGTTTAATTTCAATGCGCTGCTGGCCAGGCTGAAATATATACCACGCTGGAGCCTGATGCGCCAGAACGTGGAAGAAGACCTGGCACAGCACACAAGCGAAGTGGCACTGATTGCCCACACACTGTGCCTGTTGGCAAACAACAAATTCGGCCGTGATGTAAACAGCGAAAGAGTGGCTGTGGCAGCCCTGTACCACGATGTAAGCGAAATACTGACCGGGGATATGCCAACACCTGTAAAATACAACAATCCGCAGATTATGACAGCATATAAGGCTATAGAAGCCCACGCCGTTAACAAGCTGCTGGAAACAGCTGACCCTGACATAAAAATGAGCCTGCGCCCGTATATGACGCAGGAAAGTCTGTCTGATTATGAAAAACAGCTGCTGAAGGGGGCAGACAAAATCTGTGCGCTGACAAAATGCATTGAAGAACTGCAGAGCGGCAACAGGGAGTTTGAGTCTGCGTACAAAACCACATATCAGTCCCTGTGCGATATGCATATGGACGAAGTGGATTACTTTATGAAAAATATGCTGGGCAGTTTCAGACTGTGTCTTGATGACCTGGCAAAGATTTAGGAGTATAAATTGAAAAAACATATTCAGAAAAATGTTTATCTCAAGGCATTTCTGCTGGGATTGCTGACTGCTTTCTGCCTGTTTATCCCTTATCTGGTAATAGACAAAGGCTTTTTTACCTATGCAGGGGACTTCAACAGCCAGCAGATACCTTTTTATATGTATATGAACCGTATGGTAAAAAGCGGCAGTCTGAACTGGGGCTGGGCAATAGACCTGGGATCATCCGTTATAAACAGCTATTCCTTTTATCTGCTGGGTTCCCCTTTCTTCTGGCTGAGCTGCCTGTTCCCATACAAAGCCATACCATACATTATGCCTTATCTGCTGATGCTGAAATTTGCAGTGGGCAATCTGGGGGCCTTTGGCTATCTGCGCAGATATGCAAAAAATGACAACTACGCAATGGTGGGGGCTGTGCTGTATACCTTCAGCGGTTTTTCAATATACAACATATTCTTCAATCACTTTATAGAATCTGTTGTATTCTTCCCATACCTGCTGTGGGCACTGGATGAATTTGTGTACAACAAAAAACACGGCATATTTCCGCTGATTGTGGCGCTGAATCTGGTAAACAACTACTTTTTCTTTATAGGGCAGGTAATTTTCCTGTTTCTTTACTTTGGCTGCAAGGTGTGGACAAAGGAATACAGGGTGGAAAGAAAACAGTTCTTCAATCTGGCATTTGAATCTCTCACCGGCTGTTTTATGGGGATAATACTGTTTATTCCCTCTGCTGTTTCTGTGATGCAGAACCCACGAGTTTCCAACAAGCTGACAGGTTTTGGCATATGGCTGTACAACAATGTGCAGCAGTATTTTGCCATACTGGCATCTGCCCTGCTGCCGCCGGACCCGCCATATGTGCCGTCCCTGTTTACCAGCGGTGCAATCAAATGGACAAGTATGTCTGCATTTGTGGCGCTGGGCGGGCTGTTCGGACTGTTTGTGTTTGCAAAATACAGAAACCGCTCATCCTTTTTCAAAGTTTTCTGCATCAGCATCCTGTGCGCATTTGTGCCGGTGCTGAACAGTATGTTCTATGCATTCAACTCTTCTTATTACGCCCGCTGGTTCTATATGCCGGTGCTGATGCTGGTTGCAATGAATATGCAGAGCTTTGCAATGGAAAAGGAAAAAATCTGTCACGGGCTGAAAAGGGCCGCCATACTGACAGCCGCCCTGCTGCCTTTCGGGCTGACACCTGTTGACAATGACGGCAAACTGTTTATCGGTCTGGCAGACCAGGTGGCCATATACTGGCTGAATATGCTGATTGCTTTCCTGTGTCTTTATCTGCTGTATGTGATTGTAAGCAATTATAAAGACAAACCACTGTACACACAGAAACTGATGAGCGGTGCACTGAGTATGATAATGCTGTTTGGCACAATGCATATGGGGCTGACAAAAATGCCGCAGTGGAATGCCGACCATCTGTACAAACCACAGAATTACAATATACTGGACACATTCGGTTTTGGCGATGAAATGAAAAACTATCGTATGGACACCTACAACTGCTATGACAATGTGGGACTGTTTACAGGCGTGCCCTGTATTCAGTTTTTCAACAGTACAGTTACACCGTCAATTATGGAGTTTTATCCGGAAGTAGGTGTGAAAAGGGATGTTTCTTCCAAACCTGCTGCAAACCTGTATGCCCTGCGCGGACTGCTGAG
>JAFULT010000190.1 GCA_017483145.1 Oscillospiraceae bacterium
GCATTCTGCCGGTTTGCCAGATAGGCAGCCAGATTTCATGGCCTCTTATCATCTTTGGCTTCTTTATGAACAGCCAGATGCTGGTAAACATCGGTCTTATTATGTTTGCTTCCATTGCTGTGTTCCAGTTTGTTACACTGCCTGTTGAACTCAATGCTTCCAACCGTGCCATGGATGCCCTGGCAATCAGCGGTTCAATCACAGAAACAGAGCTGTACGGTGTGGAAAAGGTGCTGAAAGCTGCTGCTATGACATATGTTGCAGCCCTTGCTGTTTCACTTGCACAGCTGTTGCGTCTGGTTATCCGCTTTGGCGGCAGAGACAGGGATTGATATTACAAGAGAGGTTTTATGGCACAGGATTTAAACAGAAAACTTGTGGTTGACGGTCTGCTGAAGGTGGAAAAATCGGGCTTTTCAAATCTGGTGCTTCCATCCCTTCTGTCAGATAACCGTCTGTCTGCTCAGGACAAGGGCTTTATCTCTGTGTTGTTCTATGGAACAACAGAAAGAAAAATCACCCTTGACTACATCCTGCAGCAATTTATATCAAAGCCGCTGAAAAGGCTGGACAGGGAAGTCCTTGCCATTATGCGCAGCGGCCTTTATCAGATTTTATATATGAATTCAGTGCCGTCTTTTGCGGCCATTAACCAAGCGGTAAGCCTGTGTTCTTCCTTTAAAAAGACCAGTGCAAAGGGCTTGGTTAATGCTGTTTTAAGAAAAGCGGCAGATTTTGATATCACAGCGGCAAAATTTTCCACTGAAAAACAGAAAATGAGTGTACTGTATTCAATCAGTGAAGAAATTGTTGCCATAATTATGAATGATTACCCCGACACCTATGAAGAAATTCTTAAGGGTATGTTAATCACTCCTTTATTGACAATCAATATAAACACAACTAAAATTTCAGTTGATGATTATAAAAAAACACTTGCACAGGCAGGTGTGGAATACAAAGGCACCGCTCTGCCAAACTGCCTTGAAATACTTTCCGGCGGTGCGGTTACAAACCTGCCGGGTTTTGATGAAGGTCATTTCTTTGTGCAGGGTATCACCAGCCGGTATGCCATCAGTACAGCAGGCATAAAACAGGGAGACAATATCCTTGATTTGTGTGCAGCCCCTGGCGGAAAAAGCTTTGCGGCAGGTATCTGTCTTGACAACACAGGTTCAATCATCAGCTGTGACCCTAACCCTTCCCGCCTGGTGCTGATTGAAAACGGGGCAGCCCGCCTTGGCTTTACAAATATCACAACCCTGGAAAACCTTGGGCAGAACTACAGGGAAGATTTAGGCAATAAAGACATTATTATTTGCGATGTACCTTGTTCCGGTATCGGTATTATTCCGAAAAAACCGGACTTGAGATATAAACAGCTGGACGACATAGACCGGCTGTGCACACTTCAGCAGGATATTTTGCGCACTGCGGCCCGATATGTTAAAACAGGCGGCCGTATTGTGTACTCCACCTGCACTATAAATAAAGCAGAAAATCAACATCAGATAACAGAATTCCTGGCTGCCTATGACAATTTCCGTCTTGTAAAACAGAATTGTCCTGTGTCCGGGGCAGAAAATGATAACAATATGGTTACATTTTTGCCTCATACCACCAATTGTGACGGATTTTTTATAGCAGTATTGGAAAAAGTGTGGTAAAATGGAAAAGATAGATATTAAAAGTTTACAGCTGGACCAGCTGAAAGAATATGTTTCATCCCTTGGGGCAAAAGCCTTTGTGGCAGGCCAGATCTATACCTGGCTGCACGAAAAATGTGTGGACTCGTTTGATGAAATGACAAACATTTCAAAGCCCCTGCGTGAAAAACTGAAAGAGGAATGTTACATAACAACCCTTTCAATCCGCAAGAAACAGGTTTCAAAAGACGGCACAATCAAATATCTTTATCAGCTTGCTGACGGCAACTGTATTGAAACTGTGCTTATGCGCTATGAGCACGGCAACAGTATATGTGTGTCCTGTCAGGTTGGCTGCCGTATGGGATGTACTTTCTGTGCATCAACACAGCACGGCAAAGTGCGTGACCTTACCGCCAGCGAAATCCTGCAGCAGCTGTACCACACAGAAAAGGATATCGGGGAAAGAGTGTCCAACATTGTAATGATGGGCATCGGTGAACCTCTGGACAACTTTGACAATGCAATTGCATTTATCAGGATTATTTCTTCCCCACAGGGCAAAAATATCAGCCAGAGAAACATATCCCTTTCCACCTGCGGTATCGTGCCGAAAATCTATGAACTGGCACAGCTGAAACTGGGTATCACACTTTCAATATCACTCCACGCCACAACCACAGAAAAACGCAAGGTTACTATGCCGATCACAAATGCATACAGCGTGGAAGAACTGCTGAAAGCCTGCCGTGACTATGCAAAAACCACAGGCAGACGCATTTCCTTTGAATACACAATGATAAAGGGTGTCAACGATACAGACGAAGATGCCCTGCGTCTTTCACAATTGCTGAAGGGTATGATAAGCCACGTAAACCTTATCCCGCTGAACCCTGTGGATGGCTCCGCCTATACACAGAGCGATGACAGGGCCATAAAGGCTTTCCAGAAAAAGCTTACAGACCTTCATGTAAATGCAACTATCCGCAGAAGACTGGGGCAGGATATTTCCGCGGCCTGCGGTCAATTAAGAAACGAAAACAGGTGAGTTATGAGAATTGTCGGTAAAACAGACAAAGGGCACAGACGCCCCGATAATCAGGACAGATACGTTGCCGGTGTGCTGGCAAACGGTGTCTGCTTCGGCTTTGTAGCCGACGGAATGGGCGGTGCCAAAGGCGGCAGCGTTGCTTCCGGCCGGCTGTGCAGGATTATGGAAGAATGTCTGTTCCAGCAGAATGACAATATGGCAATGGATGTGGAAAAAACAGTCCTTGATGCCATTGATTCTGCCTGTTCAGAGATATATCATTTGTCCCGCAAGGATGAAAACCTGTCCGGTATGGGCACCACAATTTCCGGCGTCACAGTACAGGATGATGAATGCACCGTGTACAATATAGGCGACAGCCGTGTCTATGTGCTGAGAAACGGTGTGCTGAATCTTATTACAGAGGATCACTCTGTGGTACAGCAGCTTTTCAGACAGGGGGCAATCACAGAAGAAGAGATGTCCACACATCCTCAGAAAAATCTTATCACCCGCGCTGTGGGTGTGCGCAGCGATGTGGACACAGATGTAAGCCGGCTCACTCTCCTTCCGGGAGACAGGATTCTCTGTGCTTCAGACGGCCTTACAAACTTTGTGCGCAAAGAAGAAATGGCGCTCATACTTGCCGACAGTGATTTTTACAGCATACCGGCAAAACTTATAGAAAAAGCCCTCCGGCACAACGCCAGTGACAATATCACTGCCGTGGTAATGGAATACTAATCAGAAAGGTTTACACATATATGGATAACAGTTATGTAGGTAAAAAGGTTGATAACCGATATGATGTAATATCCCTTATCGGTGTGGGCGGTATGTCAAATGTTTACAAGGCGATTGACACCACCACAGGCAATACTGTTGCGATCAAATTCCTCAAACAGGAATTTTTTGAAAACGAAGAACTTGTACGCCGTTTCAAAAATGAAAGCAAGGCCATATCACTTCTTGACAACCCAAACATCATCAAGGTTGTTGATGTAAATATCAACGACAATGAAAAATATATCGTGGTTGAATATATAGACGGTATTACACTTAAAGAATATATCGACAACCGCAAGGTGCTTACCTGGCAGGAAACTGTTCAGTTCACAAGCATTATACTTTCAGCCATCGGTCACGCACATGACAACGGCATCATCCACCGTGATATGAAGCCGCAGAACATTATGCTGCTGCGTGACGGCACGCTGAAAATCATGGACTTCGGCATTGCCCGTCTGTCCACAGCAAACCAGAAAACAGTTACAGACAAAGCCATCGGTTCAGTGCATTACATCAGCCCTGAACAGGTGCGCGGCAAAAACAGTGACGGCCGCAGCGATATCTACAGCATCGGCATTATGATGTACGAAATGCTTACAGGTGTACTGCCTTTCACTTCAGATTCTGCCGTTTCTGTTGCTATGAAGCAGGTGCAGGATACCGCACAGCGCCCAAGCGAAATCGTGGATACAATTCCTGCAGGCCTTGAACAGATTGTGCTGAAAGCTATCGAAAAACAGCCTGCCGAAAGATATCAGACAGCTGCAGAAATGCTGGCTGACCTGAATGAATTCAAGGCAAATCCGGCAATTTTATTCCCATATGGGGACGAATCCAAAACTCAGACAGTGGTGGTGACAAAAGTGGCAGACAAAAAGCCTGCAAAAAAAGTAAAAGTCAAAAAAGGTTTCCGCATCACTCTGCCGGTAATGGCAGGTGTGGCTGCCGCATTCCTGTTCAGTGCATTCCTGGCCTGTTTTATTATCCTCAAATCCACAAACAGCCCTCTGCTTACAGCACAGCCGGATGTGGAACTGCCAAATTTTGTAGGTATGACAGAATCGGAAGTGAAATCCAATCAGGACTTCAAATATGAGGTTGAATATCTGTATTCCGGTGAATACGAACAGGGCACAGTAATGTCCCAGAACCCAAAACCTCCTAAAACCATCAAGGCAGGCGGTACTGTAAAACTGAAGGTAAGCCAGGGCCCGCAGAGCAGTCAGCTCCAGGATCTTGCAAACTACTCCAGAAGTGAAGCAGAACGCATACTTGCTGATATGGAAGTAAATGTAAATATAGAAATCATCGGTGACAAAAAAGTTAACCGTGGTTATGTAATCAAAACTGATCCGGAAAAAGGCAGCATCATCCATTCCGGCGACGTTGTTACACTGTATGTTTCCTCCGGTGACCCGGATGACAGAAACAAAACATTTGTTGTAGGTGTAACAGGTGTTTCACTTGAAGAAGCAAACAAAATTCTTGCCAAGAGCAATCTGGTTGTAGGCACATATTCCTACAGAACAGACGGCTCACCGGAAGGCACTGTTATTGAACAGAACCCGGCACCGGGCACAGAAGTTGTTGCCGGCAGCACAGTAAGCCTTGTTATCTCATCCGGTCCGCCAAGATGTCCGGACTGTGGTTCAACAGACCATCTGTCACATCCTGTATGTGAATTCTGTAATTCCAAAGACCACCTTACAGAAAAACACGTATGTGAACTGTGTGGTGCAGAAGGTGCACACGACAAAGTGGCCTGTCCTGAAAGCTGCCAGACTCATCTGGGCGAACACAAGGCCGCAGAATGTCCTGACCTTGCGCCGTCCCCATCTCCTGAAACTCCACCGGATTCATCAGAAGAAACAGGTTCTTCAGAAGAAACAGGTTCATCAACAGAACAGGGACAGGGCGAATAACCCAACAGAACAGGAAAAATATTTATGACAGATAAAATAATCCTGAAAAGCATAGGCGGTTTTTACTATGTGAAATCAGGAGATGAAGTTATAGAATGTAAAGCAAAGGGAAAGTTTCGCAATCTTTCCCTTTCTCCTCTTGCAGGGGATATAGTGGATACAGAATTTGATGGCAGTACAAATGTCATCACAAAAATTCATCCGCGCAAAAACAAATTTATACGTCCGCCATTTGCAAACCTTGATTTGCTCATTCTGGTGGTTTCCACAGTGGAACCAAGCCCAAATTACCTTGTCCTTGACAAAATGTGTGCCATTGCACGGCACAAGGATGTGGATGTGGCCATTGTAATCACAAAGACAGATATGGCGGAATACCAGCAGGTATATGATATTTATTCAAAAGCCGGTTATCCCGTTTTTTACACAGGAGAAAATGACGACAGTCAGCTGGAAGGTCTGCGCAGCCTTATGTCCGGCAAGCTGTGCGCTTTTTCCGGCAACAGCGGTGTGGGCAAATCCACTTTGCTGAACAAACTGTTCCCGCATCTTCAGCTGGAAACAGGCATAATCAGCAAAAAACTGGGCCGCGGCAAACACACCACCCGCCAGGTTGAAATTTTCCAGATGGAAGACTGTATGGTTGCCGACACACCTGGCTTTTCATCAGTAGAGCTGGATTACGACAACTTTATTTCCAAAACAGATCTGCAGTATGCTTTTGTTGAATTTGCCCCATATCTTGGAAAGTGCAAATTCAGCGACTGCTCCCACACAGGGGAAAAAGGCTGTGCAGTTACTGAAGCTGTATCCTGTGGCCAAATTCCTGCATCAAGGCACGAAAGCTACAGTGCGCTGTATGAAAGACAGAAAAATATAAAGGACTGGGAACTGTGATGAAACGATGTGTAATCATAGGTGCGGTGGAGATAGACTGGCCGCTGGAAAAAATCATAAAGGACACAGACTATGTTATCTGTGCCGACCGTGGCTGGCAGCATGCCATCAGCCATGGTATAAAGCCGGATATGATAGTGGGGGATTTTGACTCCTCTTCACAGCCACAGGGGCTGGATGCGTCTGTAACCGTCCTGCCTGTGATAAAAGATGATACAGACACTTTTTATATTGCAAAATACATAGTGGAAAACGGTTTCACAGATGTTCTTCTGGCTGGGGTAATCGGTGGCAGCCGCATCGAACACACCATCGCCAATATACAGACACTGGTTTATTTTGCACAGAACAGAATAAATGCCACAGCTATGGACAGATACAGCCAGCTGATGGTAATCCAGGATGGCAGTATAAACCTGCCGGATATGGGAAACAGGTTTTTTTCCCTGTTTTCAATGGGAGACAGGGCAGAAGGAGTATCCATAAAAGGTGCAAAATATCCGCTGGCAGACTATACCATCACAAACTCATTCCCGATAGGTGTCAGCAATGAATTTATCGGCGAAGAAGTGAGCATTTCAGTAAGAAAAGGCAGCCTGCTGCTGATAATTACAGACAAAGACTAAAATATAAAGACTTTACCAATATACGGTAAAGTCTTTTGTTTTTATAAAAGTATTGTCCTGTCATTCTGACGCAGTGAAGAATCGCATTGCCGCAGGGGAAACGCATTGCCGCAGACTGAAGTCCTGTCATTCTGAGGCCAACGGCCGAAGAATCGCATATCCCCAAAGGCAGAACACCGCCCGCCAGCTTATGCGATACTTCACTCAATTCATTGCGTTCAGTATGACAGAGTAACAGAAAGAGCAGAATATTTGTCATTCTGAACCTGTTTACAGGAGAAGAATCGCCTGCCCGCCCAACCAGCCCTTACCTGCACCACACACCCGCAAAAAAAAAACAAAAGGCCCTGCCACAGCAAAGCCTTTTTACTATTTTTTATCCTGTTTTTCCAGTTCTTTTTCCAGTCTTTTGATTTCTGCACGGTTTTTTCTGATTTTATTTATACATACCAGTGCAATTACAGCCAGTATCACCCAGAAAGATGCGGCCCCCATATTGTACATCGCTTCCTGCATACTAATATCTCCTTGTTTTTATATTTAAATTGTATCATAAACGGTGAAAATGACAACAGGAAAATTTGTAATAATTTTGTTATTTTTAGCTATATAAAAAGTGCATAAATTTTTCGTTTATTTTTATAAAAAATTAATATAAAACGCTGTCGGTTTGTGAAATTTTCATAAAATACCATATTGCAAATTTAATAAGTATGTTATATAATTTTATGTGAAATGGGACGAAAAGTCCCGCAAAAATAATTAGGAGGAAATCCCAAAATGAAAAAATTACTCGCTCTGGTTCTTGCTGGCGTAATGGCTTTCTCTCTCGTTGCTTGTGGCGGCGGTGAAGAAGGCGGCGACAGTGATGCTGATGCAAAACTCAAAGTTAACCTGTTGTGTACATCACTTGGTGACAAATCTTTCAACGACTCTGCTGACGCTGGTCTGAAGAGAATGGCAGATGCTGGCCTTATCGATTATACACCAACAGAATATGGCCAGGATAACTTGAAAGTTCCATCTTATATGGAAGAAGCTGCTGAAGATTATGATGTAGTTGTATGTAATAACCTTGGTTTTGGCGAAGCAACAAAATGGCTTAAAGATAATGCCGCTAAGTATCCAGAAACAACATTTATTATTTATGACGAACCAACAGAAAAAATGCCTGAAGCTAAAAATGTTCAGATGCTTGCATACAAAGCTAATGAATCTGACTTTATTGCTGGTGCACTTGCTGGTCTCATGTCTAAAACTGGTGTTATTGGCTTCTTAGGTGGTGTTCCTTCACCGGTTATTAGTGACTTCCTTGTTGGTTACATTGAAGGTGCTAAATATGTTAACGAAGACATTAGAGTAATCGTTTCTTATGTTGGTAACTACACAGACACAACAACAGCTGCAAACCTGGCAAAAACAGCTATCAACGATGGTGCTGATGTTCTGCATGCAGTTGCAGGTGGTGCTGGTAATGGTTATCTGTCAGAAGCTCAGGTTAACGGCAAACTTGGTATCGGTGTTGACTCTGACCAGTATGAATCATTTAAAGAAGCTCAGCCAGATCTTGCTAAATCTATCGTTACATCTTCTCTTAAAGATGTAGGTGCTTCTCTGGAAGTTGTTATTGGTGATATGATCGATGGTACATACGAATGGTCTGAATGTCTGTGGTTTGGTATGGCTGAAAACTGCGCAGGTATCGCTGAAAACGAAAACTACAAAGCTCTTGTAAGCGCTGATATCGATGCACAGATTCAGGATATCAAGGCAAAACTTGCTGATGGTACAATCACAGTTTCTACAGCTTATGGCATGGATGAAGCAACAGAACAGGCTATCATTGATTCTGTAAAATAATAATGTTGTTTTAGCATATTAGATTGTAATTAAAATAACCAAAAATACGGCAATACTCTATGAGTATTGCCTATTTTTTGTTTAAAAAACAAGTTTTTGTTTACATTTTATTAATTTTTTAGTAAAATATATATGAATTTTAATACTTAGTGAGGTGAGGAATATGCCAGAAGAAATTTTGCTTATGGATAAGATAACAAAAGTTTACCCAAACGGCTTTGTTGCCAAC
>JAFULT010000025.1 GCA_017483145.1 Oscillospiraceae bacterium
TGGTAATATGTCATTCTGAGCGAGTGTAACGAGTCGAAGAATCTTTGCTCTACAGCTTTCTGTAGAGCAATTATTTTTATGTTTCTTTAATTGCAAAGATTCCTCGCTTATGCTCGGAATGACATTTCGCTTCGCTCAATGTTTGATGCTAAAGCATTTTTCCACCAGCATATCTGGTGGTTGTCTGTATACAAAACAAAACCACCCTGCGGTATGCAGGGTGGTTTATGTTATCTGAATCTGATGGTGTGTATGCCGTCTTTGCGTTTAAGGTTGTCTATAAGTGTCTGGGCACGTTCCATACCTTTTACATGGAACTCTATAACTGCGCCGTCACCTTCACCTTCAACTGTGGCTTCGGCATGGTCGATGGTAACTTCCCAGCCGCGGAGATACTGCAGCACATCAAAAAACTGCTTTGAGTCCTGGCCCAGTGTAAGTGATATGTGGTAATTCTGGGATTTTCTGTCTATCTTCTTGGATGCGTGGTCCATTACAAACAGTGCCGCAAAAACAATTGCTGTGGCAATAATCGCCAGCGGATACCAGCCAAAGCCGATTACCAGCCCGATACAGCCAACGCTCCATACTGTGGCGGCAGTTGTAAGACCTTTGATGTTTGAATCGGAATGCACAATTGTGCCTGCACCCAGAAAGCCTATGCCTGTGATAACCTGCTGTGCCAGACGTGGGTCTGCAATCATTCCGTAAAGCTGGAAGGTTTCTGCCACCATTGCCTTTGACAGCATCATAACTGTGGTGGATGAAACACACACCAGAACATTTGTACGAATGCCCAGCGGATGGCCTTTCATCTGTCTTTCAAAGCCTATAATTGCACCTACAGCTGTTGCCATAAGCAGGCGCATAATCATCTGTGTAGTTGTAACCATATTTCCTCCTGTTTCGTATATTCAATGTGTATTCTATCACGCCAAAAGACAGAATGCAACCGGACGGTGGCGCGCTGTGCTTTCCTTTGGCAAGGAATCTGGAGGTGAGTTTAATCCCTGTGAAAAAACTGTACTCTGTACAATGAAAAAAGCTATTTTTTCTTTTCAAATCTTTCCGCTACCTTTACCAGACCTTCAATTACCTTTACATTCTGCGGACAGGCTTTTTCACACTTGCCGCAGCCGATGCACCGGCTGGCCTTTGGCATAATGTCGGTCATATTGCGGTAATAGGTTTCGTTGTTGGATTTGTTCTTTGTAAATGCCAGCTGGTCGTTATTGTAAAGACCAAAGTATTTCGGGATAGGAATACCCATAGGGCAGCCGTCCACACAGTAGCCGCAGGCAGTGCAAGGAATAACCGCTGCCTGGTTGAAGATATCCAGCACTTTGTCCAGTGCCTTGTAATCTTCTTCTGTGTAAGGCCGGAAGTTTTCCATATAGGATGTATTGTCATCCACCTGTTCATAGTTGCTCATACCGGACAGCACAACCATAACATTGTCAAGGCTGGCTGAAAATCTGATGGCCCAGGATGGCACAGACAGGTCAGGGCGCCGCTGTTTCATAACTTCCACCGCTTCAGGTGGCAGGTTTACAAGGGTGCCGCCCTTTACAGGTTCCATTACAATAACAGGTTTATTATATTTTGTTGCAATTTCGTAGCATTTTTTTGCCTGGACTGAAGGATTTTCCCAGTCGATATAGTTTATCTGCAGCTGGATGATGTCCACATCAGGCCATGTCTGAATCATTTCTTCCAGCAGGTCAGGCTGACCGTGGAAGGAAAAACCGATTTTCTTTGCCTTACCTTCTGCCCTTTTCTGCTGCATATATTCGTAGCAGCCGAATTTTTTTGCCTTTTCAAAGCGTTCGCCGTTCATGGCGTGCATCAGATAAACGTCAAAATAGTCAACGCCGCAGTATTCCAGCTGTTCGTTGAAGATTCTGTCGTTGTCTTCCGGGCCGGTGAGAATAGCCATAGGCAGCTTGGTGCACAGCTGATAGCTGTCTCTCGGATATCTTTCCACCAGCGCCTTGCGGATGATGTGTTCACTCTGTTTTTTGTGGTAGACATAGGCAGAGTCAAAGTATGTAAAACCGCGCTGCATAAACAGGTCGGTCATTTTTATAACCTGTTCAAGGTCAACTGTGGACGCATCGTTTGCGTCTGTAAGTGGAAGTCTCATAAAACCGAAACCAAGCTTTTTCATATAACAAACCTCTTGTTGCAATGATTAAAGGTGTCAAACCGGCAGCCTGATGGGAAGGCTGCCGACTGACAACTTTTTAAATAAGGTGGGATAGTAAATTAATTATTCAGCCGACCAAATCATTTTATGATTCAATCAATACTGCAGGATATTATTTGTAGAATGCAGCTGTTTCTGTTTCCATTGTTGCAACTGCGTCTGCAGGTGTTTTACCGTTGATGATACATTCCTGTACCTGACGGCCAACAACGTTGTCTTTAACTTCAACATATGATGGGTCAAATGGCATTTCTACAAAGTATTCCAGCTGTTCTACAGCAACGTCCAGATGTGGGTATTCAGCAAGTTTTGCCTGGTATACATCAGAGTTCAGAGCTGCTTCGGAAGTTGGAAGGTAGCCTGTACCTGCTGCGTATTTACCTGCAACGTCAGCAGAGCACATGTATTTCATGAATTTCCATGTTGCTTCTGCTTCAGCGTCGGACATACCTTCAAATGCTACAAGGTTTGAACCGCCTGGGATAGCTGCAAAGTTTGTGAGTTTTGGAATGTAAGCAACGCCAACTTCAAAGTCAGAGTTGTCTGCAAGACCTCTGTACTGTGCAGAAGACTGCATGATGATGTTGCACTGACCTGCCATGAAAGCATTTCTCAGAGCAGAGTTGGAAGCATAGTCTTCACCTTCTGGGATGAAAGCAGAGCCGTCAGCCAGCATATCAAGCCAGAGCTGCAGTGGTTTTTCACCAGCTTCGCCAGCAAAGCCGATGCCGTTGCCTTCTTCGTTGTAAACCTGACCGCCTGCTGTGAGCATCATAGCAAGGTAGTACCAGGAGTCACCCAGGGAGATACCGTAACCCAGGGAACCGTCTTTACATACAGCTTTGGATGCAGCGCGCAGTTCGTCCCAAGTTTCTGGTGCTTTTTCAAAGCCTGCAGCTTTCAGAGCGTCTGCGTTGTAGTACATAACAGGGCAGCTTCTGCCGTTTGGCAGGGATACCAGTTTGCCATCGTACCAGGAGAAATCCATAACGCCAGCGTACATATCTTCAGCGTTGAATTCGTCGTCAGCTTCGTCAAATGGAGCAAGGTCCATCAGCAGACCTTCTTCTGCGTAGAAGCCAACACGTGTGATTTCAATCTGTACAACGTGTGGTGCGTTACCGCCGGAAACTGCAGCCTGCAGTTTTGTGCCTGCAGCGTTGTAGTCGCCCTGGTAAATTGCGTTAACAATAACTTCGTCCTGGGAAGCGTTGAATTCGTCAACGATTTCCTGAACCAGTTCGCCTGTTGAGCTACCCATGGAGTGCCAGAATTCGATTGTTACAGGGCCTTCTGTTTCGCCGCCTGCTTCGCTGCCGCCACCGCAAGCAACCAGTGAGAAAGCCATAACAGCTGCCAGCACTAATGCTAAAAGTTTTTTCATAGTTTTGTTCTCCTTCAAATTTTTTATTCTGAATCCGGCTATGAACCCGGTTATTCATTCAAAAGTTCTTTGATTACACGGCCCTGTGCTGTCGGCATTTCCACGCCAAGCACAGCCATCCATGTAGGTGCATGGTCGATAAGATGACCTTCTTCCACAACAACGCCCTGTTTGATCTGCGGGCCAGCCATGAAGAATGTAGGCCAAGGACCTTTTGTAGGCATATGACCGTGTGCTGAAACAGAAATCTTATAGTCAGAATTGTCTGTTGACATAATCATAGGTTCTGTGCAACGGTTGCCGAAGGATGTGCCGGGACGGCCTTCGATTGCATAATCGAACGGACCTTCCAGATGCCATACTTCCTTCAGTGTTTTCTTGTCTATAATCTGTTCGCAGCCCAGCTTTTCGTCTGCCACCATTTCTGCCATGATTTCTTCCACTTTTTTGCGTACTGCCTCGTCAGCAGGGTTTGCCAGGACCACGTGCGAAGACAACCCCGCTGAGTGGCAGTATGCGTCCCATTTTTTCACCAGACCGTTTTCGTCCAGTTCAATAAGTCCTTTTTGGTGGAGAATCACATTAGGATTAAAAACTTGCTTTACTGGCATATGTCCGTGGTCCCCGAATACAGCAAAGTTAGTTTCTTCATAAAGGCCCAGTCTTTTCAGCTGTTCAACGATGCGTCCGAAGCGTTTGTCACATTCTCTCAGGGCCTGATAGCCTTCTTCTGTGTAAACGCCTGTGGAGTGGCGTGCATGGTCAAGGAAGGACAGGTGCAGCATGATAACTTCAGGCTGGTGTTCTTCAATAACCTCCTGCAGACAGCACACGCCGAATTCGTCCAGTTCCGGCTGGTATTTCCAGCGCAGCAGATGTCTGTATTTGTCATACAGAGGCACGATTTCCGGTGAACATACTGAGACAAATCTTGGGCGGCTGTCGCCGTCCGGTTTGTCAGACCAGATTTCAGGAATATTGTAGGCTATCTTTTCGTCTGCCCCTGTTACAGGCCAGTTTACCACTGCAAAGCGATAGCCTTTTTCTGTGGCATAGTCGATGAGGGTAGGAACTTTCAGTTCTTCCCTTCTCCAGTGCCAGTCTGGAAACTGTTTGTCAATTTCCACTTTTTCGTTGTGGTATATACCGTGAACGTCAGGGTGGCAGCCTGTCAGCATTGTGGAGTGTGCCACATATGTCATGGCAGGGTATACAGACTGCATTCTCTTTACAAGAGAACCTCTCTGCAGGATTTCATACATATAAGGGCAGTCTTTCAGCCATTCCAGGTCTTCGTAGAACAGACTGTCCACAGATAAGATAAATAAGCGTTTCAAAATATTGCCTCCTATTTGATACCAGAGTATACAAATGCATTTCTGATTTTCTTGCTTGCAACAATGTACAGAAGCAGCATTGGCAGAACAAGCAGAAGGTTACCGGCCATGATAACATTCCAGCGTGCCAGTGTTTCTGCGTTTTTCAGCAGGGAAATACCGATTGGCAGTGTGCGGATAGAGTCTGTGTTTGTCATAATCAGTGCCCAGAAGTAGTTGTTCCAGTTGGAGATAAATGACAGCAGACCGATTGTTACCAGGGCAGATTTTACCATTGGCATCATAATCTTGAACATGATTTTCAGGTCGCTGGCGTTGTCCAGGCGGGCGGCTTCAATAATTTCTGAAGGCACCTGCATAAAGTACTGACGCAGCATAAAGATACCGAATGGGTTTGAGATAAATGGCAGGATAAGTGAAGCGTATGAGTTGATCAGACCTGCTTTGGAGAACATAAAGTACACAGGCAGGAATGTCAGCTGCATAGGAATCATCTGACCAAGGAGAACAAGGCCGAATACCAGTGGTTTTGCCTTGTAGTCGTATTTTGCCAGAGAGTATGCGCAAGGTACGATGATCAGATACTGAAGCAGCACAACAGTTACGCATACAATCAGAGAGTTTTTAAGATAAATATCAACAGGTATTGTCTTGAAAACTTCAGAGAAGTTGGACCACTGCAGAGTTTGGGGCCAGAGTGTAGGCGGAACCCGCATTGTTTCCTTGAGTGTCTGGAGAGCTGTGGAAATCATCCAGAAAAATGGGAATGCCATTATAAAGATAAGGATAAGTTTGCCCACTGCATCCAGACCGGTTTTGAATTTTTCCAGTGTTTTGTTCTGTGAATACATAAACTTGCCTCCTTACTGATAGTGAACGCGTTTCTTACCAACAAGGAACTGGATGTATGTAACAACACATACAAACAGCAGCAGTACCATACCTGCAGCACAGGCCTGACCAGGTTTACCATAGCTGTAAGCAAAGTCGTAAATGTAGTAAACCAGAGTGTTTGTACTGTTTACAGGGCCGCCGCCTGTCATGATGCTGATACTGTCGAATACTTTGAAAGAAGCAATAACAGCAACAACAGATGTGAACAGGATTGTTGGGGAAATCATTGGAAGAGTGATTTTGAAGAATGTTCTCAGAGGAGGAGTATCGTCCATCTCTGCAGCTTCATAAACACTTGTAGGGATATTCTGCAGGGCTGCCATAATCAGCAGTACATAATAGCCCAGACCTTTCCATACACTTACCAGGGCAACAGACAGAAGTGCTGTTTCAGGTGAAGCAAGGAATGAATACGGTTCAAAACCGAGAGCAACCAGCACAGCATTGATGAAACCGTTTTTGGAGTCCATCAGCCACAGGAACAGTGTGGAAACTGATACCATGGAAATGATGTGCGGTGTGAAGATAAGAGTCTGTGTGATGCCATTCATTTTTGAATTGCGTTTGCCGTTGAGCCACACAGCGATAACGATGGCCAGCACCATTGTCAGACCAACAGTAATTACAGTATAAACAGCTGTATTGACCAGAACCTGATGGAAGTCTGCTGATTCTGTCAGGGCAACATAGTTTTCAAAACCTACAAATTTAGGGTTTTTGGAAATGATACTGCCGCCGAAGAAAGAACGGTACGCCAGATAGCACAGCGGATATACTGTGAAGGCGATCAGCAGAACGATTGCAGGCATTGCCATGAGATAGCCCATCAGCTTTTCTCTTTTTTCGTTGGCTCCTGCCACATATTCAACTTCCGGTCTTTTCTTTGTTTTAGCTTTACTCATGCCTTGGCACCTCCGAATACGCCGGCGATGATATCTTTCAGTTCATCAGTAAATGGAATTCTGTATGTATCAGCACCGAACAGGTACATATTGTCATACTCTACGCCAAATTTGATTTTTGTATCAACTGGCATATCTACATCTGTTTTTGCCATGATTGTGCCGTATTCTGTTTCCAGAGAGTAGATGATTTCAGCACCCAGCATTTCTCTTGTAGCGATTGTTGCAGGGATGTTAATACCGTTTTCCACTTCATGCATACGCACTTTTTCAGGGCGGAAGCCCAGTTTGATTTCGTTTGGCAGATGACCGTCAATGATGTTTGTCTGCGGAGAACCTACAAACTGTGCTGTGTAGATGCAGTTAGGGTTGTGGTAAAGTTCTGCAGGGCTTGACTGCTGAATGATTTTGCCTTTGTCCATCAGCACGATGTCGTCAGCCATGGACATGGCTTCTACCTGGTCGTGTGTTACGTAAACAAAGGTTGTGCCCATTCTTTTGTGCATGTTGATAAGTTCAACACGCATTGCGCCACGGAGTTTTGCGTCAAGGTTGGACAGAGGTTCGTCCATCATAAATACCTTTGGTTCTTTAACCATAGCTCTTGCCAGGGCAACACGCTGACGCTGACCGCCGGAAAGGTTTGCAGGCATTCTGTCCAGATATTCTGTCAGACCTACGATTTCGCAAACTTCCTTTATGCGTCTGTCGCGTTCTTCTTTAGGGATTTTCTTGTTGATGAGACCGAATTCGATGTTGTCTTTTACGGTCATTGTCGGGTACAGTGCGTAGTTCTGGAAAACCATGGAGATATCGCGCTTACCAGGTGCCACGTCGTTTACTCGCACACCGTCAATAAGAATGTCGCCTTCTGTAATTGTTTCCAGACCTGTAATCATTCTCAGTGTTGTGGATTTGCCACAGCCGGACGGACCTACCAGTACGGTAAAGGAGCCGTCTTTGATTTCCAGGTTCAAATTCTCAATTACTACGTCATCGCCATAGGCTTTTTTCACATTTTTTAAAGAAATTGAACTCATTTGATTTTTCCTCCTGATTTATTTCAATAGTGTCACCACTAAAAGTTCCGTTTTCGTGTTTCGTTTGTATTGTAATATCAGATAGTTTTTCGCTCTATCATATCAGAGTAAAATCCGGGTAAATTTTATTCTGTATATTTAGCTTTAAGCAGAGTCATTTTTGCACTGTCCAGACCCATTCTCTTTTCAAGAAAATCTTCAAGACTGCCATAGGTTTTTACAAGGCCGCCCAGGAAACTTTCGATATAGAGCCAGTCCACAGATTCCAGCACGCGGATTTCGTGCACCAGGTCTTCGCCGGCGCCGTGTTCCCTCATCATATCCAGCAGGTTTTCACGGTAGCTGCCGTTCTGCAGGTTTGTATAAAGGTAATCTTCTTTTATGGCTTCAAGGTCTGCCCCCAGTGCATACAGCATCAGTGCGCCTGTAACGCCTGTGCGGTCTTTGCCGGATGTGCAGTGCCATATAAACGCGCCGTCATCGTGTTCCAGCATCATATCAAAGAAATCCCTGATTCTGTCCAGACAATATTCGTCAGCCGCCATCTGTGCATACATGCCTTCAAGCAGGGCCTGTGCACCGTCACCTCTGGCAAAGCCTTCGGCACGCATAATGGCGCGGTCAACCAGGGACATGCCATGGTCTTCCCTTGAAATACCTTCTTTTTCGCCGGGAATAATTGCAATCTGCTGATAAATGGCACCTTCCAGTTCCATATCCGGATATTCGCTTACTTCGCCGTTGTTGCGCAGGTCAACGATTCTGGTAACGTGCCATTTGTCCCTGAGAAGAGCCTTGTCTTCTGCAGTAAGATCTGAAAGACGGCCTGTACGGATGATTTTTCCGTGTTTTACAGTTTTTCCGTCTTTAAGCGGAATACCACCCAGTTCGCGTGCGTTCAGCGCGCCCTGCAGCGGTATGATTCTCTGTCTGTTGTCCATACTTTCCACCTTTTGTTCCCGTAAAAAAATTACCTTCGCAGGTTATGGTATAAGGTGCGGAGGTAACTGATAAGATATTTGCTGACTGACTGTTTTTACTGTTTTACAGTCTGTTTATCCGTAATATCGACTATTGCGGATATTTTGGTCAATTAATTTACTATTGCCAAAATTTATTCTACCACTGGTCAACAAAATAGTCAATATATTTACTATTTTTTATAGTGAATAAAATAGACAAAGTTGATAAGTCTGATTTGTATAACTTATACAAATATCTCATTTATATGACATTTTCGACCATTTTGCAGCCCCTGTCTTCACTGCATTTTTTGCTTTTTAAAGTTTTAACATCGTTTTTTTAATAACAATTAAACAGTTCACTGTAAAACCATATTATTTTTGTTGTGGAAATCAGCAAAAAATATATATCATTTTTCAACACTTTTATTATTGAATATCAAATCGCAATATGTTAAAATAGTAAAAAAATTGACTGATATGTTTTGTATCCCTGCAGCGGACACAAAGCATAGGAGAAAACAATGAAAAACGACCCACAGGAACTGGCACGCAGCATAGTTGTGTCATCTGAAAAAGTAAAGAATTACTCTGTTCAGTTTACAAAACTGGGCGACCTGGCATACAACGAAATGCTGATTATAGATTATCTGGGCGAATTCGGGGATGCGCCCCAGAAAGACATTGCAAAATATCACGCAATTTCAAAACAGACCATCAATCTGTCTGTTACAAAGCTGCTGAAAAACGGATATGTGGACCTGTACCAGTCCCCGGACAACAAAAAGGAAAAGATTCTCAGGCTGACCGACAAGGGCAATGTTATGAAAACCTATTCCCTTTTCAGCCGTTCAAAGCAGTACGGGGAAATCATAGACACCTTCGGGGTGGAAAAGGCCGCCCTGCTGGAAATACTGCTGAAGGAATATGAAAGCATTATGGGCAAGGTGCTGACCGATGCCATTGAAACGCACAAGGAAAGGGCAAGAAGATACCGGATTCTGGAAAAGAACGAAATCGAAGCCTGGGAAGGCAACAGAAAATAATTTACTGCAAAAAAAGGAACTCCCGCGGGAGTTCCTTTTTATATTCATTATATAGCTTACAGACAGAGAGATGTAAATATTGCCGCAGCTTTACCGGCATATGACTCTGCCGGAACAGATGATGAAAAAAGCCAGCGCCCTGAGGCGCTGGCCGTTAACAGGACTTTCAGCCCTGTGATAACCATCCGTATAACGGTTGGTTGTGATTTACTGTATATTTTTTGTCCGGCAGGCGGAGGAGCAGTGTGCACAGTTATGTGAACATCCGGCACAGCCGCCGCTTTTGTGGTTTTTCCACACAGAACGGCCTGCAATAGCTACCACCACACCCAGTACGGACAGAACGATGATATCTCCCATAATTACCTCCGGAAATTATTATTTGTCTTTTTTGTCTGGAATCTGATATCCTTTGCGGAATGTGAGATACAGCAATGCTGCAAATACCACAGCAGCCACAACAGTGAATACACCAAATGTTGCTTCACCTGTCATAATACCTGCAAACTGGTAAACAATAAGGCTGATTGCATATGCGAAACCGCACATATATGCGATTGTGCCCACAGTCCATTTCACATTGCCCATTTCGCGTCTGATAGCGCCGATAGCAGCAAAGCAAGGTGCACACAGCAGCTGGAAAATCATAAAGCTGTAAGCTCTTACAGGACCGAAATCATTTGCAATCATTGCCCAGATTTCGTTGCCGGATTCAGACAGTTCCCCTGCAAAGTTGTACAGGGTACCAAATGTCATAACCACCTGTTCCTTTGCAATCAGACCTGTAACTGTGGCTACAGTTGCTTTCCATGCCATGTCGCCGGCCCAGCCCAGTGGGTAGAAAATCCAGGCGATTGTTTTGCCCAGACCTGCCAGCAGGGAAAGGTTGGAATCTTCCACAGCCATAAATGCGCCGTTTACAAAGCCGTATGACTGCAGGAACCACAGCACGATGGAGGACAGCAGAACAATTGTTGTTGCCCTTTTTACAAAGTCCATACCTCTGTCATATGTGGAGCGCAGTACGTTTCTTGCGCTTGGCAGATGGTATGCAGGCAGTTCCATTACAAATGGAGCAGGGCGGCCTGCAAAGGCTTTGAATTTTTTCAGGATAACGCCGGAAATTACCACAGCAGCCACGCCGATAAAGAAAGCGGAAGTTGCCACCAGCGGAGAATTGCCGAATACAGCACCTGCAAACAGACCGATGATAGGCATTTTTGCACCGCAAGGGATAAAGCCTGTTGTCATTACTGTAATTTTTCTGTCGTTTTCCTGTTCAATTGTACGGGAAGCCAGAATGCCCGGTACACCACAGCCTGTGGCAACCAGCATAGGAATGATTGATTTGCCGGACAGACCGAATTTTCTCAGGATTCTGTCCATAATAAATGCCACACGGGACATATAGCCCACATCTTCAAGGATGGACAGCAGGAAGGACAGCACCAGAATCTGTGGCACAAAGCCAAGAACAGCGCCAACACCGGCCACAATACCGTCCATTACCAGGCCGTACAGCCAGCCGCTTACACCCAGGGATGTAAGGATGGAATCAAAGAAGTTTGGCACAATTTCGCCAAACAGCACATCGTTGGCCCAGTCTGTACCCATTGTACCGATGGAGAAGCTGTAGCCACCCATTGCGATGGCGTACATAAGGAACATAACGCCTGCAAAAATTGGCAGGGCAAGAATTCTGTTTGTAACAATCCGGTCAATTCTGTCAGACAGCTTCATATCTGTATTGCCGATGTTTTTCTTTACAGAACGGCGTACCACATCACCGATGTATGCATATCGGCTGTCTGCCACAATGCTTTCAGCATCGTCATCCATTTCAGCTTCACAGTCTGCAATGTGTTTTTCTATATGGGCTGCAACTTCACCAGGCAGATTCAGTTCAGCCTGAATCATTTCGTCGCGTTCAAACAGCTTGATTGCATACCAGCGCAGATAAGTGGCGTCCACTCTGTCTTCCAGAATTTCTTCAATATGTGCCAGGGCGTGTTCCGCAGCACCTTTGAAGATGTGCAGTGCATCACCGTGTGTATGGTTTTTTGCCAGATTTACTGCGATTTCAGCAGCTTCCAGACAGCCTTCGTTTTTCAGGGCAGAAATTTCCACCACAGGACAGCCCAGAGCCTTGCCCATTTTTTCTATATCAATGTTGTCCCCGTTTTTTCTAACCAGGTCCATCATATTTACTGCGATAACCACAGGATGTCCCAGGTCCAGCAGCTGTGTGGTGAGATACAGGTTTCTTTCAATGTTTGTGCCGTCAATGATGTTCAGTATTGCATCCGGATGTTCGTTTACCAGATACTGTCTGGTAACAACTTCTTCCGGTGAATAGGGAGACAGGGAATAGATGCCCGGCAGGTCCTGGATGATTACATCGCTGTGACCTTTCAGTGGGCCTTCCTTTTTCTCTACGGTTACGCCAGGCCAGTTGCCAACATACTGGTTGGAGCCTGTCAGAATATTGAATAATGAAGTCTTGCCGCTGTTAGGGTTGCCGGCAAGAGCTATTTTTATGCTCATTTATTTTCCTCCCTTATTCCACTTCAATCATTTCAGCGTCAGCTTTGCGCAGTGTCAGTTCATAGCCGCGCACAGTCAGTTCCATAGGGTCTCCCAATGGTGCCATTTTGCGCACATATATTTCCACGCGCTTTGTAATGCCCATGTCCATAATTCGGCGGCGCACAGGGCCGTCACCGTGCAGTTTTACCACGGTAGCAGTCTGACCTGCCTTTATATCCTTAAGTGTTTTCATATGTATACCTTTTCTGCCCTGCTGAAGGGTCTTGTCAATATTGAGTTAGTTTAGACTAACTGCAATGGTTAGTATACACTAACTGTCCCGGTTTGTCAATATTTTCCACAAAAAAATATAAATAAAATAAATACACCGACCTGCAACAGGTTGCAGACCGGTGTGGTTTTTACAGAATTGTATTATTCTTCTTTCAGTTTCTTCTTCAGCACTGTCATTGCAGTCAGGCCTGCAGCTGCCACAGCGGCCACAGTCAGCCACAGTGCAGATGCATCGCCTGTGTCCGGCACATCCGGTTTTGGAGGTGGTGCAGGAGTAGGTGTAGGCTGTGGAAGTATTGTTTCCTTGCGCCAGGAGTGTTCTGTTTTCAGAACCTGTGGTGTAACTTCAATATCAAAGCCCAGTTCCATTGCCACATTCACCCCGCGCATACCGCTGGCCAGACCGATAAGTGTCTGTGAAGGCTCACCGTTCACAAGTTCTGATGTGTAGATGAATACACCCCTGTCCAGATTCTGCCGGCCGGTGATGCGGAATGTGATTTTCTGGCCTGATTCGTCCAGCGGAATATCTGTAAATGTATATTCCCCGTCCTTCATTGTGGTGCGCAGGTCTGTTTCGCCTTCCAGATTCTGCCCGGCAATGCGGCCTTCTGCCAGTTCATTGCCGTCACCGTCAGTAACTGTTACCAGCAGGTCATCAGTATTGTCTGACCTTGGTGAAACTTTCAGTGAGAAGGAAATATCGCTGATATATCTGCCGTCAGCACCTTTGCCTTTGATTTTTACAGACATATCCCTGATAAAGTTTTCTGTGTTGATAATGGTGTTCCGTGTGGTAGACCGTACAGCCGGATTATTTGCTGTGGACATAAGCCGTTTTACGGTTTTGAACAGCAGGTCCAGGTCTTCTCTTGATGCACCCCAGCTGATAATGTTGCCGTTGGCGTCTTTCTGCCGGAACAGACCTGTAACAGTTTTTGGAACATAGAATGCGCCCAGGAACACAATATCACCCATATGGTTACTGAATTTCCATATTGCCATCTGTGTGGCTGTCAGTGCCAGACCGTCAGTTACTCTTGCCAGTTCTTCTGCAGTAAACTGACCGGATGCAGCCAGCATTGCCTTGAATTTTGTCAGTGAACCTATGCCGTCCCCTGCAGTGCCCCAGTAGCCGTTATATGCCACATTCTGGATTTTTGGCACGTTGTCTTTTGAGTAATATGTGGCATCTGCCACGTTTTGCATAATGTAGGAATAGCCGTGTTCAGCTATGGTTTCAGCGTCAGCGCAGTAGGCTGTGGACAGATTGCCGTTTGCGTCAGTCAGCAGGAACTGCTGTGCTGTGTCATACATTGCAACAAAACTGCCGTTTTCCTTTGTAACAGGTTCAAGATGCGGATAGATGGCCGGCAATGTCAGACCTCTGCCTGTAAACACAGATTCTACGGCGGCGCCGTAATAGCTGGTGCCGTTTTCGTCTGTGTACAGCGGACCGCTGGCCATTTCTGATGTATACAGTTTTGCAGGCCAGAAATAGCTGATGTGCTCAATGCCCAGCAGCTTGTGGTCATAGCCCTGTGTGATTTCAACAGTCTGTGGTATCTGTGGTATTCTGTTAGGGGCTGTCAGCTGTGTCTGTGCGCTTTCACCCACATCACTTTTTATATAGGTCAGACCCTGTTCAGCGCCTGTCACAGTCTGTGTGCTTTCAGAAGATGTGGTGGTCACTTTCAGTTTGCCCTGTGTTTCCAAAGTGGTTACAGTATAGTCATATGTGCCGCCTGTCTTGTCTGCAGTGCCTGTCTGTGTGCCTGCAGCATCACCGGCAGCAGAAGATTCACCGGGTTTCAGTGAAATAACAGCTTCCAGTTCCAGCAGCTGTTTTTCTGTTTTTGTTTCACTGCCGCCTTCAGCTGTGTAATAGCTGCCGCTGACAGAATAATTTTCCTTGCTGTTGCCTGTGGAAATGCCGTCAGCATCTGTCTGTGTGTGACTTTCTGAAGAGTATGTAACGGTTTTGCCGTCCCCTGTCACATAGCCGTCTGCTGTGGCTGTCATTTTTTTTGTCTGTGTGCCGTCTTCATCTGTGGCTTCGCCGGTGGTGATTGTCACTTCCACCTGTTCGGTTTTGCCCCGGCCGGTTTCCACTTCAACTGTGCCTGTGGTCACAACCCCTTCTGCAAAGGCCGTCACTGCCATATTCGCACACATTATCATTGCCAGCACAGCACTGATAATTCTTTTACGCCCCTGTTTCATAACCATCCTCCATATGTTTATACAATCTATAATCAGAAATATAAAAAATATTCCTATAAATATATAAATATTACAATCATCCAATATATATTATACTACTATATTTTTATTAAAATAATTGTCAAAACAGCCACATTCCTGGCTGAGGACAACAACGAATGCATCTGGCAGCCGGGGGCTGCAGGCGCACTTACCCCGCTGCGCATTGTGAACACAGGCAACACAGACATTGATTTTACAGTTGCTTTCAACGGACTGTCCCAGGACACACCTCTGGCACAGGCCATCAGCTGGAACATCCTTTCCGGCGATGACACACTGCCGCCGGACAAGCTGACAGGCACAGTAAAAGCCGGTCAGGCCACAGAGGCCTTTACAGTGGCAGGTGCAATGGCAGCAAATGCAGAAAACAGCCTGCAGTCAGCTGTGATGGGAGATATCTCTGTCAGCTTTACAGCACAGGCGGCTTCACAGACAGTTGCAGAAACTGTAAAAGTGCAGGATATCGTTGCGGCAGACTATGCAGTAACAGCCGCAGAAGGCGATACAGTTATCACAGGCGATTACATCTGCAATGCAGAGGGCACTGTGTACACATTCACACTTACAGCCGCAGGCAGTGCATCCACAGGCTACGGCATAATCACAATAAACGGCAGCCAGTATCTGACACAGCAGATTGAAAGCGGACGTTCAATCGAAGTAAAAGTAAATGCCCTGAAAGGCACAGAAATCAGCTTTGCTTCCAGCTGGGGCACACCGGCCGCTGACGAAAGCCTGCCGGTAAAAGACGGTGACACAATAGTTGTAAACCCATTTGCAGGCAAGAAAATTTCCACACTGGGTGACAGTATCTCCACCTACACAGGCTGGAGCGATGCCAACCCTATCACAGGCCCGGAATGCAGATTCCGCTATGGTGAAGCATATTACGGTCCTGTAGGCGGCGACTTTCACAACACAGAACTGGTGGTGGAAGACACATGGTGGCACCAGGCCGCCACACAACTGGGTGCTGAAATACTTATCAGCAATGCCGGCAACTCCACAGGTGTGCTGTATGCATCCTACCCTGCAAATCTTGACTGGCAGCAGTATCTGCAGGAAATGCTGTCCTACAAAACCAGACCTTACTATCTGGGCACAGAAACAGAAAAGCCTGACATTATTGCCCTTTACATCGGCTCCAGCGATGTGGCCCGTTACAAAGACGGGGAACTGGGTGATATCAAGGATATAAACTTTGACACACTTATTGTTGCCAACGGCGACGGCAGCTTTACATATGCAGAACCTGTGACAGTTGCAGAGGCCTATGCCATTATGATGCACAAAATTTCTGTGACATATCCGGATGCAGAAATCTACTGCTTTGAAGTGGTGCCAAACTCCGGCGGTTACCTGTCCACAGTAAACGGCCGTCTGGTAAAGACACATCCTTTCAACGCAATGGTAAGGGGTGTGGCAGAACACTACGGTGCAATCACAGTAGACCTGCTGGCAGCCTTCGGTCTGGACCCTGACTGTGACGGCACAGCCACACAGCAGGATTTTGAATATTTCCAGTCCTGCTTCAACGGTGACCCTCATCCAAACGCCGCCGGCTTTGATGTGATTACAAAAGCATTTGTAACACAGGTGCTGGCAAACAGCAAATACAGATAAAAAGACAAAAGAATGTCATTCCGAGCAAAGCGAGGAATCGCAAAAACACTTAAATAGTATTTAATGCGATTCTTCGGCTTTCAGCCTCAGAATGACATTTTGTTTTTATTTATTAAGTTGATATTTTATAAATCCGCTTAATTTATTGGCATTGCACAGATGTGTCTGGTTTTATGTTTTATTTACCCACAGCGGCGGCCACAGCCTTTGCCAGCTGGTCCGGGCAGGATGTAGGCTTGTTGCCGCAAGGAATGCCGCTCAGCAGGCTGATAACATCATCTGCTGTTCTGCCTTCGGCCAGGGCGGCCATACCTTTGTTGTTGCCGTCACAGCCGCCGATAATCTTTACATTTTTTACAATATTTTCTTCAATGTCAAATTCAATGCTTTTGGAATGTACCCCTGTTGGTGTATAACTGTAATGCATAATCCGTCTCCTTTACATATCATTACAATAATTGTAGCAGAGCGTGGGATAAATGGCAATTATTTTCTGCCGGCGTAATCTTTTTCAATGCGGCTTTTCCAGTCTTTTGACAGTGGCATCCTGCTTTTTCTCACGTGGGAGATTGTTTCGTTCAGCACCCGGTAATTCAGGGCTGTGCCTTCACTGTCACTGTGGTAGTCCACCGCCATATCCCTGTCGATGCCGAATCTGCCTGCTGTGGTAACTGCGTCTATATTTGCACCAAGGAACAGGAACTGCCAGCCGTATTTTGTCTTCTGTCTTTCAATCATTGCCTTCACCTTTTCGGCTGTGTATCTGCGGCTGGAATTTTCCATGCCGTCAGTTGTGATGATAAACAGGGTTCTGTCCGGTCTGTCTTCCGGGCGGGCGTATTTGTGTACATTGCCTATGTGGTGGATGGCTCCGCCCACAGCGTCCAGCAGTGCTGTACTGCCGCGGACACAGTATTCCTTCTCTGTCATAGGGCTGATTTTGTCCAGAGGCAGCCTGTCGTGCAGTACTTCGCTGACGTTGTCAAACAGCACGGTGGAAATATATACCCTGCCCTCTTCCTTTTTCTGCTTTTCAATAAGCGAATTGAAACCGCCGATTGTGTCGCTTTCCAGCCCACCCATTGAGCCGCTGCGGTCAAGAATAAAAACGATTTCTGTAAAATTTGCCTTTTTGTCTGTCATAATTAATTACCTCCTCTGACTTTCTGGCTTTATTATACAGAAAGCAGGGGAGGCGGTGGTCGCACAGCAGGCGACATTTTTATTTATTCAAAATTTTCCATCAGTGTGTCACTGGCAATGGCGTAGATGTTGGCCGCCACAATTTCGGCATCCTCCACTTCCACAGGGATTTCTCCATCCCCTTCAAGGAAGGTGTAGCCCACGCCCCCTTCCGGGTCAATGTCCAGAAATGCCAGATAAGTATCTGCCCCGTCGCTGTAGCCGCAGATAATGAACTTCAGTGCCGCCAGCACATCCTGTGCGCTTTTGCCCATTGCTTTCAGTTCTTCACAGGAATATTCCCTGTTGCCGTCACCGAAATCAAACTGCAGCACAAAGCTGAACAGTTTCAGTTCTTCATCTTCAAGATGCATATATTTATCCCATATTTTGAATTCGCTCATAATTATCTCCTTTAACAGCCCAGCAGGGGCATATCATATTCAAACAGCACATCATTCAGTTCAAATATATTATAACGGCCGTTTTCTATAAAAAAGCTGACAATCACATCAAACAGGTTGCTTTTGCTCAGCGCCAGCCCTGCGGTTTCCAGCAGTTCCTTTGTCCGGTCAATATCCAGTTCCAGCGCAATGGCAAAGGCCAGCACGGTGTATCTGGTAGGTTTGTAATTTTTGTTGTTTTTGATTTTGTTGAAATGTTTGCGGTCAATATTTGCCTTGCTGTAAGCTTCTGCGTGGGTCAGCCCCTTTCTGTCAATCAGCTCCAGCAGGGTTTCGGAAAAGGTTTTGCCCAGACTGTGGGCAATATTGTCCCAGTCCGGCTGTGGGGCAGAATTGCACACCATATCCGCCTGTTCCACAGGTGCAGACAGCTTTTTGGGATAGGTCAGACGGGAACGGCGCACCGGCGGGGACATATCCCGGCTGTATTCAGCCTGTGCCAGCACCTGTGCATAGTTGTTGTCTATATAGCTTTTCACATCCCGCATCAGCTTTTCTGACAGGGTGTAGGATGCCTTGTCAAACACCACAAGGTAAACCATAATATCGTTTGTCAGCACAAACCGGCTGATAACCCCTGTGGCAATTTCCAGCGCCAGCCCTTTGGGAAACTGATATGTACCTGTGGAAATCAGCGGAAAGGCCACCGACTGACAGCCCCTGTCTTTTGCCAGCTGCAGGCTGTTTCTGTAGCAGTCTGCCAGCAGGTCTTTTTCGCCGTGGCTGCCGTCCACCCACACAGGACCCACTGTGTGTATCACATATTCCGCATCCAGTCCAAAGGCCGGGGTGATGGCAGCCTGCCCCGGGCTGATATGGCCAATCCGCTTTCTGGCTTCCAGCAGCCGCGGACCGGCTTTTTTATGCACGGCGCTGTCTGTGCCGCCGCCGATTGCCGGCCGGGGATTGGCAGTGTTGACAATGGCATCAACCTGCATTGCGGTTATATCATTGCGAACTATTGTAAATGGCATAGGAACACTCCTTTTATAGGCTTATGTTTTAAGATTAACACATTATCCCCTTAAATACAACCAAACCGGCCTGCAGTACAGGCCGGCTGTTTTGATGTTTACAGTTTGTTTTCGTAGTAATCCTTCAGCTGATCATAGTAATGGATTTCGCCTTCAAAGGAAAGCACTTCGCCGTTTTCCAGAAGTTCCAGGGTTTTGTACAGCAGTGTATACTCTTTGTACGGGCCTGACGGACCTTTTACCAGTTCATACCCTGTGCCGAAACAGTCACACTGGTGCACAAGGTCTGCCGCTGTGATGTGTGCTGATGTTTCGCATTCCACAGCTGTGCCCGGTTCATCTGTTATAAGCAGTTCATCTGTGCCGATTTTGTGCATGGCAACAATGGTTCTTGTTGTGTATTTTATGCTGATATCGGCAGTGATGTCTGCAACATATGGCAGATATTCTTCCTTTGGCACAACAATAAAGCTGTTGTGGTAGTCCTTTGCCATACCCAGCATATCCTTGTCAATGTGGACGTGGTGCTCTATATCAAAGAATCTGTACCAGCTGCTGCTTACCACCTTGTCCATATCGGTTGTCAGCAGTTCAGGGCGGATATAGTCTGTGCCGTCACTGTCAACCAGATGGACAAGATTCATATGTACGTCCTTTTTGAGTGTAATGGTGCTGCCGTTGTCTGCAGTAAGCACTACCTCGGTATCGTTCTTTTCAAAAGTGCCTTTTCTGCCGTCTGACATTTCAAAGCTGCCGTCAGTGTTCAGTGTCAGTGTGCAGTCTTTGTCAGACATATATTTCACCCACTGACCATACATAATCATTTCGTCATAATCTGCCCTTGCCTGTGCCAGGGTGTCATAATTGGACACCTGTTCTTTTTCTTCAGCTGTCAGTTTATTGTAAAATCTTTCTGCAGTCACAATATCTTCGCCACTGTCCTGTGTAACTGTGCCGATGGCTTTTATCATAACTTCAGTATCTTTTACACTCTGTGGCTTCGGTGTGCAGCCGGCAAGCAAAAAGCAAATTGCCAACCCAAGAAACAATGCTGTAATTCTTTTCATTCTGTACCTCGCTGTAAAGTGGAATTATTACAGATTATACCATATAATGTGAAAAATAAAAAGACCGTCTGCACGGTCTTTTCACTGTTATCTGCCGGGGTTTTCCTTTGTTTTTCTGAGAACATCCTCAATGCTGTCCGGACAGCTGTTTTCCGGCCAGTCTGTTTCCATCCCGGCTATTTCCTGTGGGAATTCCCGGGGCAGGTCGTCTGCAAAGTCCACTTCCGCGCCAAAGGCTTCTTCCATATAATCTTCGTCGCAGCAGTCCACAAGACTTATGGTTATGCTTTCCTGCCGGGCGGCTTTGTGTATGCTGCGTGCTATCCTGCCTGCAACTTTATCAAATATTTCCCTGTCTGACGGGCATCTGCTGTTTTCACTCATAATCAACACTCCTGCTAAAAAGTTATAGCAATTATCCGTCTGTTTGTCCACAGTTTGTTGAAAAAATCTCTCCGTTGTGTTACCATTTTTATGAGGTGAGTTTATGTTCAAACATTACAACAAAGACCAGAAGCTGGTGCTTCTGGGTGCGTGTATCTATTATATGGGTCTGGGCGGCTTTATTTTCAACAGCCAGTCAACAGTGCTGGCGGCTGTCCGTGAGCTGTACAATTTTCCTATGACCAAAATTTCCCTGTACACCACAGCAGGCTATGCGGCACAGATTTTTGGCTCTATGCTGCTGGGCGGTGTGATTTTCAGGCTGAGCCAGTCCATGAAGAAATATTACTTCACAGGTATGTACCTGCTCAGTGTGGTGGGGCTGATATGCCTTGCGCTTTTTGCCGACACCCCGGTTTTTTACTTTGCCAGAGCAATGATTGCCCTTGGCGTATCCACAATTTCGATAATTATTCCTTATATAATCAATCAGTGGATTGATGTAAACCCCAGCTCTGCGGTGGGTCTTTCTTCTGCCTGTGCCGGTATGGGCGGTATGATTTCCAACCCGCTGGCATCCTTCCTTTTTGAAAAATTCTCTCCGGAAAGGGGCATTATGATTCTGGCGGCCATTGCAATAGCCTTTATGGTGCCTGCAATCTATCTTATGTTCCGCAAACCTGTGCCGGAACACACACAGACAAAGGCAAAAACAGGCAGCGGCGACTTTGAAAAATCCACCCCTGTGTTCCTGCTGATTATGGTTATTGTGGCCGGTGCCAGAATGCCACAGCTGTTCTCATCCTATCTGAATATGTTTTCAATGGGACACGGCTTTTCAGCGGCCTTTGCCGCCAGCCTGTCATCTGTTCTGATGCTGGGCAATGTTACATCCAAATTTATCTACGGCATCCTGATTGACAGAATAGGCGCACCAAAGGCAACTATGGCGCTGCAGAGCTGTGTAATACTGGGTGCGGTGCTGTTTATCGTTGTGCCGGGCTCTGCAGTGGGTATGTATGCCGGCACCCTGTCCTACGGTATGCAGGCGGCTTTGTCCAATATGGGCATCAACCGTCTGACAATGGCTGCTTTCGGCTATGAAGGCGCCAGAAAATACCAGGGCTTCCTGCTGAGTATGTCCAACGCCGTGGTGGCGGTAACATCACCTATGGTGGGCATTATGTACGACCGGACAGGTTCTTTCCTTTCATTCTTTATAATGATAATTGCGGTGCAGGCTGTATGCTTTGTGGCAACATATGCCCTTTCAAAAGCCAGACCGCACGTGGCACAGAACTGATAAAAACAACAAAAAAAGACGGGGCAAAGGGCGGGTGTCCATAAAACAATATTAGTCCCGGCAGGTAATCCTGCCGGGACTGTTCTTGTATATATTGCTGTCACATGATAAAATAACTCGTATAGACAGATAAACTTGAATTTGACGAATAGTCAAAGAACAAATTTGCGTATTACTGTGACCGCGTAGGGGCGACTATTAGTCGCCCGTGTCATTCTGAGCGAGCGTTAGCGAGTCGAAGAATCTTTGCAACAGAGTAACCATAAAGTTTGTAACGCTGCGCTAGCGTTACTTTTGGCGCAAAAGTAACCAAAACGTGGGGCGTTACGTATCGCCCCACACCCCTAGCGTTGCACAGTGTGTGGAATGCTACGTCTGCTACA
>JAFULT010000191.1 GCA_017483145.1 Oscillospiraceae bacterium
AATACTTATGTATCTTCACTGGGTTATTCAATACGGGTTATAGATATTACTGAAGGTGGACTGGAATATAGATGAAAGATAGAATGAAGATAATAAAAAATATTGGTTTGGTGTTTATATTTCTGCTCAGTTTATTGGTCGGCGGTTGTGGTCAGTCAGAACAAACCACCTCACAGCCACAGCATTCGTCTGTATCACAGGCAGAGAGCAACAGTGTTTCTTCACAGAGGGTAGAAACACCACATATTGTGGACATAAACGATAATATCCAGTATACATTTGTAAATCTTGGGGCATTTTCCACACTTGAAAACAACATACAGAATTCTATGAAGATAGAATATCATCCTGTATCATATACCGTGGACGGTGACCAGTTCAGACGCACTGACAAGGAAAAAGAATGGGGAACGAATGGCTATTATCCGGAAGTTAATTACAAAGCTTATGAAAGGGCAGACGCCATATATCTTTATTCCAGAGACTATTATGACCCGCAGTCAACAGGCTATGCAAATCTGAAAGATGAGGTTGCGGCTATAACAAACGGCGACTGGAATGTTTTCTCTGCAAATGTAAAATATATAAATTACAGGGTGGATACAGACCGGCAGCCACAACAGAAGTGGATTGATTTTTTCAGCAGTGAACTGAACTCCATACTCGGTGTTGATGTACCTGTGATGATTTATCATGCCTGGCTGTTTGAATATAATGGTATGGAATGTGCCATTGTTGAAGCGGATAATATAGACAATACAAAAGGATACAACGGACGGGAAAATAGTACATCACTGCCGGCATCTGCAGACAATTACGCATACAGAATAACAGGTGTTTTTATTGGCGACAGACAGCCTATAGTGGATACTCATTATGAATTTTATATTTATAAAGAACCCATTAATAAAAAATCCTATCCGGATAATATAGATTGTAGTTTTGTTGCCCCTAAGGGTACATCACTGGATGATGAAGATTTTGGCTCCTATTATTTTGATACATACCAGTATGATCAGGATGGCAATATGGAGCGGTATTCAATGTATGGCATGTGGTTTTATGGAGATAATTCTGCAAATATAATACAGTGCAAGCCATTCTTTTTCATAGGTGATGTTGACGGTGATGGCGCAGTAGAAATAGTGAGAGAAAATAATTATGTGTCATCACTTGGGCATCATATACAGGTCTATGATATAACAGAAGATGGCATAGAACGAAGATAGAAATACGTTGTAAAAAAACAAAAAAGACAAGGTTTTCACACCTTGTCTTTTTTTGTTTTAATTACATTTTTATAAAAAACAAAATGTCATTCTGAGGCTGAAAGCCGAAGAATCGCATTAAATACTACTTAAATGTTTTGCGATTCCTCGCTTTCCTCGAAATGACATTATCTTAATGACATTGGTTTTCACCTTGTCTTTTTCTGCTATTCAATCACTTCACAGCTCATTTTGCCGCCGTCAATACCTGTCAGTCTTACCTTTACAATATCTCCGGCGTTGTATCCGTTGTCCTTTACCAGTACAGGGATATAGCGCTTTGTATAAGCTGTAAAATAGCCGTCCTTTGTTTTCTGTTCCAGCAGGGCTTCTTCTTCAAAGCCTATGTATTCAGCATAAACAGAGTCGCGTATCTGTTCAGATTTATATGTCATAATCCTGTTGCGCTCTGCCTTTGTGGCATTGTCTATCTGCCCGCTCATGGTTGCACCCTTTGTGCCGGCTCTCTGTGAGTAGGAGAAACAGTGCACTCTCATAAATCGGCATTTCTGCATATATGCCACGCTGTCCAGAAAGTCTTTTTCAGTTTCCTGTGCAAAGCCTACGATAATGTCTGTGGTAAAGCTTGGCTTGTCAAACAGCTCACGCAGTCTGTTCATCATATCTGTGTACAGTTTTGTATCATACAGGCGGTTCATATTTTTCAGTGTCTTGTCGCTGCCGCTCTGCAGTGAAAGATGAAAATGAGGGCAGAATTTTTCCACCTTGCTCATTCTTACCAGCATTTCATCTGTAAACAGGTCCAGCTCCAGACTGCCCAGGCGCACTCTTTTTACATCTTCAATTTCTGCCACAGCTTCAATGGCATCACACACATTGTTGCCCAGGTCCTGTCCGTAGCAGGAGATATTTACACCTGTCAGCACTATTTCCTTGTGTCCGGCAGCGGCCATTTTCTTTGCCTCTGCCACAATGCTGTCCACAGGTCTGCTTCTTACACGGCCCCTTGCTTTAGGAATAATACAATATGCACATTCCCTGTTACAGCCGTCCTGAATTTTCAGAAATGCCCTTGTGTGCAATGCGTCAGTTTCACTGGCCAGTTCTTCAAACTTGTCGTTTTCGCTGTGCGGCACAATGTCGATATGTCTTTCCCTGTTTTCCATAAACCGGTTTACAAGGTTCAGTATTTCACCCTTACCCTTACTGCCTATAACGATATCGGCTTCCAGCACATCTATTGCTTTCTGTGGAAATGCCTGTGGCATACAGCCCCGCAGGGCAATAACTGCATCAGGGTTCTGGCGTCTTGCACGTCTTATCCACTGAATACTTTTTCTGTCGCCGTTAAGTGTTACAGTGCAGCTGTTTACCACATAAACATCTGCGGCTTCTTCACCGTGCACCACTTCATAACCGGCTTTTTTGAATATATTTATCATGGCAGCAGTTTCCTGCTGATTTACCTTACAACCCAATGTAAAAAAACAAACCTTCATATTTGCTCCTTGATTAAAGATTTACACTTTATTATACCAAATTATATAACTTTTCTCAATATATTTAATAATTCCAATCTCTGCCACATAAATATTTATAAAAACTCCAAGGAGCAGCTTATGAAAAACAGGCTTATAATTCTTTTATGTGTGCTTACACTGATATATGCGGCAGTGCCCCGTGCCTATGCAACGGATATTACACGTCTTTCAGAGGAAGATACCTCCGAATACGAAATCACAGAGCAGTTTGTATTTGCACCCCGGATAATGGAAACAATGGGCGGTGCAGACAGTTTTGTGGACAAAACAGCCACAACAGCAGATTTTGATGTACCCTGCAAGGCGGCATTTCTCATCGAAGAACAGTCCGGCCAGGTGCTTTACGAAAAATATCCCGACGAACAGCTGCCCATGGCATCCATAACCAAGGTTATGACTATGCTGCTGGTTATCGAAGCGGTGGAAGACGGCAAAATCACAATGAACGACACTGTACCTATCACAGCCCACGCATACTCAATGGGCGGCAGCCAGATTTGGTTGGAACCTGGGGAAATATTCACTGTACACGAACTTTTAAAATCCGTTGCAGTTTCTTCTGCCAACGATTCTGCCGTTGCCCTTGCGGAATATGTGGGCGGCAGTGAAGAAAGCTTCTGCAATATGATGAACACCCGTGCAGAAGAACTGGGTATGACCAACACCCACTTTGTCAACGCCTGCGGCCTTGACGCAGACGGCCACTATTCATCGGCAAAGGATATTTCAGTTATGGCAAGGGAACTGATGAAACACCCCGTTATCTTTGAATACACCACAATATGGAATGACTATCTCCGCGGCGGCCGGACACAGCTGGCAAACACCAATAAACTGCTGCGTTCCTACAACGGCACCACAGGCCTTAAAACCGGCACAACAAGTAAAGCAGGTGTGTGTATCTGTGCCACAGCAAAACGCAACAATATGTCCCTTATAGCCGTGGTATTGGGTTCTGATTCCAGCCAGGAGCGTTTTTCTGCTGCCAGAAAGCTGCTTGATTTCGGCTTTTCCAACTTTGAAACCAAACCCTTTCCGCAGATTGATATGCCGCAAACTATAAATGTAAGGCTGGGTGTGGAAAAACAAGTGCCCATATCCTGCACTGTGCCGTCAGAACTGCTGTTTGTCAAAGGCGCCACAACAGCACTTACCTGCAAAACAGAGCTGCCACAGACAATAGATGCCCCCATGTTCACAGGTATGAAAATAGGCAGTGTCAGCCTTTACAGCGGGCAGGGCAAAATAGCGGAATACGATATTACTTTAGCTGCAGATGCGGCAAAAATAGACTTTAAAACAGCCTTGTCAATTTTGACAAAAAATATCCGGAATATGTGATAAAAAAATCAAAATGGAGTCAAAACAACCATTTTATTGTTGACACTCCAACTTTACTATTGTATGATTATATAAAGTGAAAGTTAATGGATTCACATGCAAATATACATAAATTGAAGGTGAAATTATGTCTGTAAAATTTAATGGTAAATACCTGAATGGTTTTGTTTCCCAGGCTGAATTTGATAATGTATATCCACAGGTTGAGCTGTGTCATGAAATCCTGCACGCAAAAAGCGGTGTCGGCAATGACTTTTTAGGTTGGCTCGATCTTCCTTTTTCTTATGACAAAGAAGAATTTGACAGAATCAAAAAAGCAGCAGAAAAAATCAGAAAAGACAGTGATGTTCTTCTGGTAATCGGTATCGGCGGTTCCTATCTTGGTGCCCGCGCAGCTATCGAATACCTGGGCTCTGCTCAGTACAACGACCTGAACGATCTCAAAGTTTACTTCGTTGGCAACAACATCAGCCCTGACTACCTGAACAACATTCTTAAACTCTGCGAAGGCAAACGTCTTTCAGTGAATGTTATCTCCAAATCAGGTACAACAACAGAATCAGCTCTGGCATTCCGCGTTTTCAAAAAGCTTATGGAAGACCGCTATGGTAAAGAAGAAGCTGCAAAACGTATCTATGCAACTACAGACAAAGCCCGTGGCACACTGAAAAACCTTTCAGACAAAGAAGGCTACGAAACATTTGTTATTCCTGACGATGTTGGCGGCAGATTCTCTGTACTCACAGCAGTAGGTCTCCTTCCAATCGCAGCAGCAGGCTTTGACATTGATGCACTTATGGCTGGTGCACAGAAAGCATGCAAAGAATACGAAGTTCTTTCACCGGACAATGACTGCTACAAATATGCAGCAGCAAGAAATATCCTTCTGCGCAAAGGCAAAGCTATTGAACTTATGGCTTCCTACGATGCAGACTGGACACTGATGAACGAATGGTACAAACAGCTGTTCGGCGAAAGTGAAGGCAAAGACCAGAAAGGTCTTTTCCCGGCATCCGTTATCTATTCAACAGACCTCCACTCTATGGGTCAGTTCGTACAGGACGGCAGCCGCACAATGTTTGAAACAGTTATCGACATCAAGGCTCCAAAACAGGATTTCTTCCTTGAAGAAGACCCGGAAAATGCTGACGGCCTCAACTTCCTTGCAAACCAGAATATGTCCGTTGTAAATGCAAACGCCATGAAAGGCACAATCCTTGCACATAACGACGGCGGTGTTCCAAACATTGTTATTGAAATTGATGCCAAAGACGAAGAAAACCTTGGTCATGCAATCTACTTCTTCGAAAAAGCATGTGCAATTTCTGGCTATATGCTGGGTGTGAACCCATTCAACCAGCCAGGCGTTGAAGACTACAAGAGAAATATGTTTGCACTTATGGGCAAACCGGGCTATGAAGCTCAGCGCGAAGAACTTTTGAAAAAATTAGGTGAATAACGCGACAGCGTAAAATAAAGGAGTGTATTCTTATGATTAAATTAATCACAGGTCCTAAAGGTTCAGGTAAAACAAAAGAAATGATCGATATGATCAACGAAAACCTTTCCAAAGTTAAAGGTAACATTGTTTGCATCGAAAAAGCTATGCAGGCTACACATAACGTAAACGCAGCAGTTAGACTTATTGATGTTGATGAATACAAAATCGCTGATTACGAAACATTCTATGGTTTCTTTGCTGGCGTTCTGGCAGGCAACTATGACATCGAACAGGTTTATGTTGATGGTCTGCTGAAAATCGGCAAAAACGATATTGAAGGTCTGGGCGCTCTGCTGGAAAAAATGGATGCTATCGCATCTGACAAACTGGTTGTTGTAACAGTTTCTGCAGCAGTAGAAGATCTTACAGAAAACGTTAAAAAATATCTGTAATCATTAACCTAATTTAAAACTCAGTAAAGGTGGCTTAACCGCCACCTTTGTTATAAGTAAAATTTATAGAAAATAAGCCAAAAACTTCGTCATTTTGTCAAAAATTATCCTTGACAAAATGTACAAAGCTTTATATAATATTTAAGTGACCTATGAGGTGCTTTATGTTAGTTAATCTCAGCAATATCTTCACTCGTGGTGAGACTGAAAAACAGCTTGATACGGAATTTGATTTTTCCGCCGAGAATGTCAGCTATGATGCAACCTTTGAACAGCCTGTAAAAGCAGGCCTGTTCCTGCAAAAAGGTGATGGCCAGACATTCATAAAGCTTACTGTACAGGCAACAGCCAAGTGCAGCTGTGCAAGATGTTTAAAGCTGTTTGAAAAGGAATTTTCCTTTTCACAGGAATTTATAGTCACTCCGGCGACCCTCACAGACCCGGAAAGCGAAATCCCGGTGAACAGCAATAACATACTTGACGTAAAACAGCTTGTGTTGCAAGAACTTTCTCTGGAAATCCCATCCACAATGCTCTGCAAAGAGGATTGTCAGGGACTTTGCCCCAAATGCGGCAGACCAAAGGAAGAAAATTGTGGCTGTCAGCTCGAAGAAAGAGTTGACCCAAGGTTATTAATCTTAAAACAATTACTGGATAACGATGAATAATTAGAGGAGGTGCTAAAAATGGCAGTACCAAAGAGAAAACTTTCAAAAGCAAGAAGAGATAAAAGAAGATCAAATGTTTGGAAACTCGAAGCTCCATCATTCGTAAAATGCCCACAGTGCGGCGAATTGACACTTCCACACAGAGTTTGCAAATCTTGCGGTTATTACAAAGGCAAAGCTGTTATCAGAAAAGAAGCTTAATTCTTTTGTATAATTAAACAGTCAAGGGTAGGTCTTTCCTGCCCTTTATTTTTTTGCTGAAATATATAAACAGTCATTCTGAGCCATAGGCGCAGAATCGCATAACCAGACAGTTAAAATCATACTGTATCAATTTTAACTGGTAAAACTTATAATGATATGATATAATATATTGTTAGTAAAGTTTACGCTACACACACTTACAGGAGGTATTATGGCAGTTCGTATTACAGGTATAGAACAGGGCACACCGGCAGAAAAATACAATATTTTACCGGGTGATGAACTGGTTTCCATCAACGGGGAAGAAATCTTTGATATGATGGACCTGCAGTTCTATTCCACAGACACAAATCTGGATGTGGTAATTTCCAGAAACGGAGAGAATATCAGTCTTCACATTGAAAAGGAAGATGATTACACTCCTCTCGGTCTTGAATTCCAGACATATCTCATTGACAAACAGCATTCCTGCAAAAACAAATGCATTTTCTGCTTTGTTGACCAGCTGCCAAAAGGCTTGCGCAAGGATATGTATTTCAAGGACGATGACGAAAGACTTTCCTATCTGTTCGGCAACTATATCACACTGACAAACCTGTCACGCCGTGAAATAGACCGCATCAAAAAGATGAGAATTTCTCCAATCAATATTTCCGTCCACGCAACAGACCCTGATGTGCGTACATTTATGATGAAAAATCCACGTTCCGCAGAAATCAATGATATTATGCAGGAATTTGCTGATGCAGGCATTGTGATGAATACACAGATTGTTCTGTGCAAAGGCGTAAACGATGAACAGGTGCTGAAACAGTCTATAGAAAAACTGCAGAGCCTGTATCCACGGGTTGCCAGCTGTTCAATAGTACCTGTGGGTATAACACGCTACCGTGACGGCCTTGCACCTGTGGAAACTTTTGACAGGGATGCCTGCCGCAGGGTAATAGACCAGGTTTACAGCTGGACAGAAGAATTTTATCAGCAGCACGGAGACCGTCTGGTTTACCTGTCTGACGAATTCTTTCTCAGGGCAGAATTGCCTGTTCCGCCTGCAGAATATTACGGCTCTTTCCCACAGATTGAAAACGGTGTGGGTATGGTGCGCACATTTATGGACAGTTTTGAAGAAGAACTGAAATGGTATGAAGGACTTGAAGAAACTGTACACGCAGACATTGCCACAGGCGAGGCGATGTACCCTATCCTCTGCGGCGTTATCGAAAACGCAAAGAAAAAAACAGGGGAAAAACTGGATGTTACAGTCCACAGAATCAAAAACAATTTCTTTGGCGGCAATGTGTGGATCACAGGCCTTATCACCGCCACAGACATTATAGATCAGTTACAGGGAAAACTTACTTCTGACAGACTTCTCCTCTGCAATGATATGCTGAGAAGTGAACAGGATATGTTCCTTGATGACAAAACCCCGGCTGATGTTGAAGCAGCCCTGGGTGTAAAAACAGAGTTTTATCCTAACGATGGCTACCAGTTGGCCCAGCAGCTGTTAGGTACTGAATTTTAATCACATACAAGGAGGTATAATATGGCAAAACCATTGATTGCAATAGTGGGCAGACCAAATGTTGGCAAAAGTACACTGTTCAACAAAATTATCGGCACACGCATAAGCATAGTTGAAGATACCCCTGGTGTAACCCGTGACAGAATTTACGCCGAAGGCGAATGGCTGGACAAAAAGTTCACACTGGTAGACACAGGCGGTATTGAACCAAAAGACAACAACACAATTCTCAGACATATCAAAGACCAGGCACAGATCGCCATTGACACAGCTGATGTTATCCTGTTTGTTACAGACATCCGCGGCGGCGTTACAGCTAATGACTATGATGTTGCCACAATGCTGCTGAAAAGCGGCAAACCGACAGTTCTGGTGGTAAATAAATGTGATACTATCGGCCGTGTACCGGATGATATATACGATTTCTATTCACTTGGCCTGGGTGAACCGTTCCCGGTTTCCTCCGTGCATGGTCACGGCACAGGCGACATCCTGGACGAATGTTTCAAATACATCAACTACTCTGAAGAAGAGGAAGATGAAGACGAAAGAATATCAGTTGCAATCATCGGCCGTCCTAATGTAGGCAAATCCAGTCTGGTAAACAAAATTCTTGGTCAGCAGAGAATGATTGTCCGCGATGAAAGCGGTACAACCCGTGACGCTGTTGACAGCTATATTGAAAACAAACACGGCAAATTCATTTTTACAGATACAGCAGGTATGCGCAAAAGAGGCAATGTGGATGACGGTGTGGAAAGATATTCTGTTATCCGTGCCCTGGCAGCGGTAGACCGCAGCAAAGTCTGTGTAATTATGATTGACGGCACAGTTGGCTTTACAGAACAGGATTCCAAGATTGCCGGTTATGCCCACGAACAGGGCAAGGCCTGCATTATTGCAGTAAACAAATGGGATGCTGTTGAAAAAGATGACAAAACAATGGATATAATGAGAAAAGAACTTATGGAGCATTTCAAATTTATGTCCTATGCACCAATCATCTTTATTTCTGCACAGACAGGTCAGCGTCTGGACAAGCTGTTTGAACTTATCAAATTTGTTGACGACCAGAACTCCTTCAGAACAACAACAGGTGTTCTCAACGATATTCTGGCACGTGCAGTTGCCCGTGTTCAGCCACCGTCTGACAAAGGCAAACGCCTGAAAATCTACTATATGACACAGATTTCCACACGCCCACCTACATTTGTTGCATTCTGCAATGACCACGAACTGTTCCATTTCTCATATCAGAGATATATTGAAAACCAGATCCGTGAAGTGTTCGGTATGGAAGGTACACCAATCAGAATCATCATCCGTGAAAGAGGAGAATAAATATGATATACCTGACCTTAGCCATTATATTCCTTATAGGCTATCTTCTTGGTTCCATCAGCTTTGCTGTTGTTATCAGCAAAACCTTTTATAAACAGGATATCCGCAATTTCGGCTCCGGCAACGCAGGTATGACAAATATACTGCGCACCTATGGTATAAAAGCTGCTGCCGCCACTTTTGCAGGGGATTTTCTGAAAGGTACATTTTCCGTTCTTATTGCCAAGGCAATTATGAACAGCAGTTTTGTTGCAGGTGTGGAAAATATTGAATTTTTCAAAGACCTTGCCCTCTATATAGTTGTGGCCGGTGCACTTATCGGCCATCTGAAACCGGTTTTCTTCGGTTTCAAAGGCGGCAAGGGCATCAGTGTTGCCTTCGGCTCAATGATGGCAGGCACACCGCCAATCACCCTGGCAGCCTTTGGTGTATGGCTGGTTGTTGTGGCACTGACAAAATATGTTTCACTGGCATCAATACTGGCAGTTGCCGGCTATGGCCTGTTTACCTTTGTCAGCTTTTATATCACAGGCACTTTTTCTGTGCCCCACGGTGTTGCTGCAGTGGTACTGCCGGCAATCATCATCTATGCCCACCGTTCAAATATAAAACGCCTTTTAAACGGCACTGAACGCAAAATCGGCGAAAAGAAATAATAAATAAGGAGACATTCTTTAACGGATGTCTCTTTTTTTGCATAAAAAACAGAATACTGCAAATAATCATATTAAATTCCATATGAAAGGATTAAATATATGAAAAATATTACTGAAAAAGAGCTTTCAGCTTACAACGAACTGCTGGTTCAGGAAAAAGCAGCTGTGGACAAGTTCAATTACTATGCACAGAACTGCAAAGACCCAGCCCTGAAAAAGCTGTGCAAAGACGCAGCACAGCGCCATCAGGAGCATTTCAATATTATTTTTGCACAGATACAGTAGGAGGATTTTATGCCATACGATGACAAGACAATGATGACGGATATGCTTTCCACACAGAAGTTTATCGCATCAAACTACAACAATTATGCCGGAGAAATTTCAACAAAGACAGCCAAGAACAAACTGCTGAAAATCCTGCAGGAAGAACACGATATCCAGTTTAAAATTTTTGAGGATATGCAGGCCAAAGGCTGGTATGAAACAACAAACGCACCGCAGGCAAAGGTGGACCAGGCGGTGCAGACACATATCACATCTGCCACAAACCTGAAAAAGCCTGTGGAAAAGGCTGTGAAAAAGCGGGCAAAAGCAACTAAAAAGACAAAGTAATCATATAAAAGGGGGGCTGTAACAAATCAGCCTCCTGTTTTTGTGGTGAAAAACGTACAATTTGTTAAAAAGAAAACAGGTTTTTTGTCTTAAATACCAAAAATTTCAATCTTTGTTGAACTGAACAGCAATTATATACTATAATGTTGCTATCTTTTAAAACGCATACAGGAGGACAGATATTATGTCATCTAAAGAAACTATTATCAGATTGGTTGAATCCAAAAAAGATTTCTTTGCAAAGGTAAGCGACGATGTGTGGGCAACACCTGAGCTGGGTTTTCTTGAATTCAAATCAGCAAAAACACTTATGGACGCTCTGGAAGAACAGGGTTTCAAGGTAGAAAAAGGCCTTGCAGGTATTGAAACTGCATTTAAAGGCACATGGGGCAGCGGCAAACCTGTTATCGCATTCCTCGGCGAATTTGACGCTCTGCCATCACTCAGCCAGCAGGCTTCATGCAATGTGAAAAATCCGGTAGAAGAAGGCGGCAACGGCCACGGCTGCGGCCACTGTAACCTTGGTGCAGGCAGTATGGCAGCTGCAACAGCACTGAAAGAATATATGGAAGCAAACAACCTGCCTGGCACAGTTGTTTACTACGGCTGCCCTGCTGAAGAAAGCGGTGCAGGCAAAACATTTATGGCCCGTGACGGTGTATTTGACAACGATGATATCGCCATCACATGGCATCCGGGCTCAACAAACAATGTATGGAGCGTTTCATCCCTTGCAAACATTGTTGTGTTCTTCCACTTCAGAGGCGTTACTGCCCATGCAGCAGCAGTGCCACATCTGGGCAGAAGTGCCCTTGACGCAGCAGAACTGATGAATGTTGGTGTAAACTTCCTGCGTGAACATGTTATCCCGGAAGCAAGAATGCACTATGCATTTACAGATGTTGGCGGCGGCGCACCTAATGTTGTACAGGACAGAGCAACAGTTCTTTACTACATCCGCGCACCAAAAACAGAACAGGTTATGGACATTTATCCAAGAGTTGTTAAATGTGCAGAAGGCGCTGCCCATATGACAGATACAGAACTTACTGTTGAAATCAAGACAGCACTGTCAGACTACATCCCTAACGATGTTGTATCACAGACAATGAGCGATGTAATGGTTGACCTTGGTCCTATTGAATTCTCTGACGAAGCAAAGGCATTTGCAGCAGAAATGTACAAATCCCTTACAGACGCAGATATCAAATCCGGCATCGGCTCACTCAAATCATATATGTCTGCTGAAGAAGCTGCAAAACGCGTACACGAAGCAATCATTCCTGATGTATTCCCATACAAACGTCAGCCTGTTCATATGCCAGGTTCAACTGACGTGGGTGATGTTTCCTATGTTGTACCTACAGCACAGCTTTCCGCTGCTACAGCAATCATCGGTACACCTGGCCACTCCTGGCAGCAGACAGCCCAGTCCAAATCCATCCTTGCACACGAAGGTCTTACATACGCAGCAAAAGTTATGGCTCTCACAGGTCTGAAATTTGTTGAAAACCCAGACCTTGTTGTAAAAGCAAGAGAAGAACTGAACGCTGAAACAGGCGGTGTTTACAACTGTCCGCTTCCAAAAGAAATCAAACCACAGCCTTAATAAATTATCATACAGTCAGATGACCGCTATTGCGGTCATTTGCTGTTTATGCTATATTTTTCTTAAGAGAAAAAGGTGGGGATAATATGATTACAGAATTCAGACAACTCAAACAATATCTTGAAAAGGCCAGAATGGGCAGTTTTCTCATTGTACCTCTGAAATATGACGAAAACCGGCTGGATTTCACCTGGCTGTCTGCCAATGCCACTTTGGCACCTTTTGAAACAATGGATATCAATGAATCTGTGAAGCAGATTTTCAACGGCAAAGACAGGGCAAATGTAATGTCCCGTTACAAAATAGACAGGCAGACCCTGCACAGCCATCTCCTTGACGGAAAAACATCAGATTTTTTCTATGCCTGTGAAAAAGGCACTGATGATTTTTCAGAAAAGCAGAAATTTACCATAGAAAACGCAGAAATATATATTTTCCACACACAGGTGGCATTTCTGTCTGTGGAAATCAGATTTACCCGTATGTCATTGCTGGATACCATTGTCAATCTGGGGTATACAGACAGCAATGTGGACTATTTTTATACAGACGAAAAAGGCCGGCCACAGAAATTTGATTTTGAAGCAGGTCTTGTAAAGATGTGCGGCTATTCCGGTCTCGGCCTGTTTTTTGATACAAAGGCGTCCATATTCCTTGACGGATATACATACACAACAGCTGTGATTGAAAAAAGGTTTGAAAACCTGGACACAATGCGCCGTATAGCCTTTAACCTGCACCTTATGGTGGACCCTGAAAGGGAAGTGGAGGACCGGTCTGAAGAAGATGTCAACTTTACATATGCAGTAAAGGACCAGACCATCGGCTCCTACCGCTGGGGCTGCTGTATCACCAGCCAGACCATTTCCTACATCGTTGCAGATGCAGATATGGACATTGACGCTGAAATGTCCCGGCAATGTGAAAACGGTCTGCCGGTGGTGCTGCTGGCCTTGTATCAGAAGCATACCTGTCTGCGTTTCAAGGAACTTATTTCAATCACAGACAAAAAGAAAACCAACCGTCTGAAAACCCTTAAGCGCCAGATGCTGGAGTTCCAGGCCTATGGCACAGTGACACCTGCAAATATTTCACGCTGGAACAATGTGCGCCGGACATACCGATATCTGCTGGATGCAAATGCAGTAGGGGAGGCAGTTGACGATATTTCTGTTACCATTAACCTTCTCAGTGAAAAACAGAAAGAAACTGAGGCCGACAGTCAGATGCCGTTATCGGCCTTATCAGTTTGCTGGGTATAGTTTCCATTCCACTGTCCATAGTTGAGCTTACAGAGCTTTTTTCCACAGGAAATACTGCAAATATAATCACAGCTGTGGCATCCCTTG
>JAFULT010000192.1 GCA_017483145.1 Oscillospiraceae bacterium
GATTTTTCCATAGGTTGATTCAAATATTTTCAGCAATTCCTTGTCATCTTCAAGGCTGGTATAATACTGTTCCACCTGTCTGCGGGTAATGCGTACCGGGCGCTGTTCTTCCTCTTTCTTTTCTTTCAGAAAGCTTTCCAGATGCATTTTGTTTTTTACATCATACCACTTTACCACAAATCCTGCACCGTGTGTGCAGAAAACACTGTCCGGAGTATTTTCAAGGTCGGCTTCCGGGTCATATGCAGCATTGGCAATTACTTCATCTGCATTGTGACAAGGGAAATAACCTTTGAATTTAAGCACAATCCTGCCCTTCCCTCTTGTAAAATTGATAAGTGAAGAATTGTAGGAATTGATTTCTGATACAGGGGCAAAACCTGTAAGTGTGCTGTTTTCTCCATCCTGCTGCGGTGAATCAAAGCTGCCGCTCATCTTCTGGATATCTGTCATTACTCGACCTATATTTTCATTAGGGACAGTTATTTCAAAATCATACCAAGGCTCCAGAAGCACACTTTCCGCCTGCATTAAACCATTTCTCACAGCACGGTATGTGGACTGGCGGAAATCCCCACCTTCGGTATGTTTCAGATGGGCACGGCCGTTTACAAGAGTAATTTTCATATCTGTAATAGGTGCACCGGTCAGAACACCAAGATGTGTTTTTTCATAAAGGTGTGTAAGAATCAGACGCTGCCAGTTTCTGTCCAGTTTGTCTTCGCTGCACAGGGTGTCAAATACCATACCACTGCCCGGTTTGCCCGGTTCAAGCAGAAGATGAACTTCAGCATAATGGCGCAAAGGCTCATAATGACCCACACCCTCTACTGTGTTCTTTATAGTTTCTTTATACAGAACACTGCCTGCATCAAAGCTGATTTCCATACCAAAACGCTGGAAGAAAAGTGTTTTGATGATTTCCAGCTGGATTTCTCCCATAAGGCTGAGATGGATTTCTTTGGCCTGTTCATTCCACACAATGCGCAGCTGCGGTTCTTCTTCTTCCAGCTGGCGCAGTTTTGACAGAACTGTTCTGACATCATATTTATCATCAAATATAACTTTGTATGAGAAAATAGCCTGCAATACCGATTCTGAACTGTTCTTTTCAAAACCAAGGCCCTGTCCCGGATAAGTGTGATTGAGCCCTGTTACAGCGCATACACTGCCTGCTGTAAGCTGTTGCTCTGTTTTGAATTTATCCCCTGTGTAAATGCGTATCCGGTTTACTTTTTCTGTATGACTTTCATTGTTTTTGTCTATCTGCGGTACAGAATCCTTTACTTTAAGGCTGCCGCCTGTGATTTTAAGAAAAGTAAGACGGTCGTTGCCTTCATACATAACCTTGAAAACCTTTGCGCCGAATTTATCGCCATATTCAAGATGGGGTGCATATTTTTCTACTGCAGATATAAATTCTGACAGACCTTCCTGCCTGAGTGCCGAACCGAAAAAACAAGGGAAAATTTTTCTGTCAAAAATAAGTTTGCTTATATCTTCGTCTGACAAATACTCTGATTCCAGATATTTTTCCATAAGTTGTTCATCTGCAACAGAAGCTTCTTCAAAGATATCGTTTTCATCCATTGAAAAATCAATACATCCGCTGCCGAACTGTTTTTTCAGCTGTGTTAATACTGTGGCTTTGTCCGCACCCGGAAGATCCATTTTGTTTACAAAAATATATGTTGGTACATTGTAATTTTTCAATAAATTCCACAGAGTTATTGTATGGTTCTGCACTCCGTCTAGGGATGAAATAATAAGTACGGCACAGTCCAGTACCTGCAGGGTGCGCTCTGCCTCTGCACCAAAATCAACGTGTCCCGGGGTATCCAATAAACACAACTGCAAATCACCGTGACTTAACACTGCCTGTTTTGAAAACACAGTGATGCCACGGCTTTTTTCTATTTCATTTGTATCAAGGGCTGTATTGCCATGGTCTACCCTGCCGGCTTTTTTTATACTGCCGGTGAGATAAAGCAGACCTTCTGACAGGGTGGTTTTGCCGCTGTCAACGTGGGCAAGAACACCCATAACAAGTTTTTTCATATATAATCCAATCCAATAAGTTTATAATATTTCATTATAACTTATACTGTATATTTTGGCAAATCAAAAGGCCGCAAATTTACGGCCTTTATATTATTTCTGTATAAAAACAATATTTGTTTCCGTGGAGTGTTCATCAGAAAACTGATAGTTTAATCTGTCGAACTTTTTTATTTCTTCAGGGTCTTCTATATTGTTTTCTGCCATATAACGCACCATCTCCCCTCGGGCCATTTTACACTTTGTACCTTTTTCCACCAATTTTCCATTGATCAGGTCTGCAAAAGTTACTGTTATAAACTTTTTATCCGGTGTAATATATCTGGAAACGGTTTTGGAGTATTCTTCAGATGCAAGATTGATTATTGTATCTGTATCAGAAGTTACATAATTGCAGATACTGTCTGCCCAATATTCATATAGATTTTTACAGCCATTAACTTTCAGTTTAGCCTGCATTTCAAGACGGTATGGTACCACGCCGTCAAAAGGATGCAGCACACCATAAAAACCGGACAGTATAAACAGATGATTCTGTATATAATCAAACTGATTTATATCAAAGACTGCCGGTGCCATATATTTGAAAGCTATGCCGTCATACGCCAGTATTGCCGGGGTAATATTGCGGTGCAGATCCATATTTTCAAGACGCTGATAATTCAGTTCTGCAATACTGTCATTGCAGGCCCACAGCTTTTTCAGTTCTGCATAGGTTCTGCTTTTCAGCTCATTTTTCAGTATTTCTGTTTTAGCAAGAAAAACCGGCATACCTGTGCAAGGCAGGCTGTCCGGGTCTGTTATCATCTTTTTTGCCGGTGAAAGTATTATTTTAAGCATAGTTACCTCTTTAATTTTTATACTTATATTTTATTGTCTGACAGCAGATAAATCAATATGCAGTATTGACAAATTTCTCCGACAGCTGTAGAATATAATTAAACCACTACAATTGTCGGAGATTATTGATATGAAGAACAAAGTAAAAAAACTGCCGGAAACAGAACTGGAAATTATGCTGCGGCTGTGGGACGCCGGAGAAAGCGTGCAGCGCAATTATTTTAACAGGCATTTCCGGGATAAAGGCTGGTCTGACAGCACGATACTGACAATGCTGGCAAGGCTGCAGGAAAAAGGCTTTATTACCTGTGAAAAAAGCGGCAATAAAAACATTTATTCCGCTGTAATATCAAAAGATGAATATCTGCAGGTAGAAAACAGCAGCTTTCTCTCCCGCCTGCACAAAGGCAGTATAAAACATTTTGTAGCCAGTCTTGCTGACAGTGACAGACTGTCTGCCAGTGATATTGATGAACTGGAACAGCTGCTGAAACAGCTTAAAGAAAAATAATAGGAGGTGTGTTTATGTTTGATTTTGAATTCTTGACTCCTTATATAGAAATCATTTTCCCTGTTTCGCTTATTATCGCAATTATGCTTTTGCTTGTGCCTGTAATGGACAAAAGATATGTGGCGAAAGCAAGATATTTTGTATGGCTGATAATTGCAATCCGCCTGCTGATACCATTTGATATCTGGCACGGCACAGACACACAGCACCTGATAAATGCTGATTTGCCTAATTTTGCAATAGTGAGAAATGATGTGCTGGATTACATCGAACAACAGGAAGATATTGCTGAAAATAATATTGCCATAGACCCGTCCCGGCAGCTGGAAAAACCTGCTTTTGCCGCTTTCCCAAGAATTGTGCTGCACAGTGTGATTGAGTGGGTATGGTCACTGGGCAGTATAGGACTCCTGCTTTATTTTACTGTACAATATATCTACACTAAAGCAAAGATGAAAAAATTGTCCCTGCCGGATAATAACGGGCAGGAAACGCTGGACAGGCTGTGCCGTGAAATGAATATAAACCACAGGCTGAAAATATATCGCTGCAGCTGTATAAACACAGCAATGATAATGGGCATTGTCTTCCCTGTTATATTTGTTCCGGATATTGAAATGACAGATGATATGCAGGAAATGATGCTGCGCCACGAACTGACACATTACAAACGAAAAGACATATTGTATAAATTTGTGCTGATGCTGGCCTGCTGTATGCACTGGTTTAACCCACTTGTGTGGCTGATGGACAGACAGGCACAGAAAGATGTGGAAATATGCTGTGATGATGATGTAATCAATGGTAAGAGCGAAGAATTCAGACAGCTGTACAGTGACAGTATTCTGGAAATGGTGAAAGCAGGCGTTATTAGAAAAACTGCATTTTCAACATATTTCTCAATGGATAAGACAGCTCTTGCCGCACGTTTTAAAAACATTTATGATACCACTGTCAAGAAAAGCGGCAGGACTGTAACAGCCGGTATTTTAGCACTGTGTCTTTCAAGCACCTTGCTTATTTCCTGCACAGGCAGTTCATCTGATGATTACCTTTCAAAAACAGCTTCCATCCTTTCCAACAACAACAGAAATATTTTTATTGCAGAGGATGCTGATTATGTTTACTTCAAGGATGCAGTTAAAATCAAAAATATGAACAAATCTGATGAAACTGTAACAGAGCTGTACACCTTTGATGCAACCATATATGAAATTCCGACTGATCTGGAATATTTTGATAGCAGGCTTTATATTTTCACCTCTTTGGGCGAAGTGGTTTCCATGGACACCAACGGAGAAAACATAAAGAAAGCTAAACTGCCTGCAGAGTTGATGCTCAGCAGTGTTTCCGTAAGCAAAGGCATTTATAACAATCAGCTTTACTATTTCCAGGGTGATACATACAAAATAGACCCCGAAACTCTTGAATTTGAAAAAACAGAACGTGTATCTACAGGCACAAGAGTTGCATCAGACGGCTCTGTATGGATAAGAACAACAGAAAACAATGTTGGCAGACTTTACAGAACAGATGAAAACGGAGAACCTGTTCTTTTTACAGAAGAAAGCGAAAGTGTATGGTCAAGCCATATGACAAACAGCTATATGTTCTACTGTGTATGGGAAAACGGTGATATGAGTAAATATTTTATTTACCGAGCAGATATAAGCGGAGAAAACAAGACTCTGATAAAGGAAGTAGAATTGAATGATGTATCGTTCAGAGTTACATTTGACAACAGTTATATCTATCTGCCTATAAGCAAAACCCAGCTTGTGAAAATACATAAGGAAACACTGAAAGAAACAGATATTTCTGTTTCGGCCCAATCATATATCACATCATTAGGCGAAGTATGTGACGGAAAGCTGTTTGAAACACTGAACTCCTGTTATTATGTTGATCTTGATACAGGAAAAAAAGTTAATCTTTCCAGTTATTGGGATGACAGCAGCTTAAATCCGATTATTATTACTCAATAATTAAACAAAACATAAACAGGCAGACATATTAATTGTCTGCCTGTTTTTATGTAATAAATTATTTTTTTAATTGAATTCTTCATCATCTTTCCATACTTTGCAGTTGTCCATAATTCTGGCTTCGCCCAGTTTGGAAATCATATAATGTGCCCAATCCCAGGATTTCTGTGCCTGTGCGCAGGTATACTGTGTAAGATATTCTTTTGCTGCAGCTTCATCAACCGCTTTCAGTGCTTTATATGCACCTTCTACAGCATCTTTTTCCACTTCCCAGGCTTTTTCCAGTTTTGCTATTTCTTCTTCGATCACCTTGTGTGTGCCTTTGTAATCAAATTCTGTAAAGTACAGCAGAATTTTGAATGCCCAGAATGCTTTTTCAGGTGAGTAAACCAGTTCTTCATTGTCTACAAAGAAGTGGGCAGCCTGTGATGCCTGTGGGCTCATCCAGTTGTAGCCTTTCGGAATTCTTGTAAGTGCCACAGGGTACCAAGGTGTATATGGAGATACACAGCCTTTTGGTGCTGCACGCAGCATTCTTGTAAGATTGATATCTTCATTGAATTCCACAACAATGCTTTCAACTGTCATTGGGTTACAGATTGTCAGCGGTGAATAGTAACCGCGGTGTGGGTTCTTTTTCAGGCCTTCTGTTTCATCATCAGGAGTGCCAAGATAATGGCTGCGCATAACCTGTTTAAGGTCATCAGCAGAGTATTTTTTGTCTGCTTTCATTGAGAAAGGAGTCATTTCATCTTCCGGCAGTTCAATACCCTTGAGAATTCTCCAGGCATTTCTTGCACGGTATTTGTTGTATTCCTTCTTTTCGCCTTCCTGGTAAGCAAGAGCAAAGTCAAAATCTGACCAGTCACCTTCAACAGCAGGTGTATACCAGCCCTGCTGGATAGCAAGCGGAATAAGATTTGGGGATGCGTAGAAATTGTCTTTGTCATTCAGGTCAATTTTATGTATTGTATACCAGTTTGGAATATAGTAAACTTCATCATCGCCTACGCGCTGTGCAACAATATTGAAGCCCTTTGGCACCTGTACAACCCAGGCTTCGTCCTTGTCTACAACCTGATATGAACGGGATGAAAAATAACCGAACTGTTCAACCAGTTGTGCAATAACCTGTACACCTTCCCTGGCTGTTTTTGCTCTTTCTGCAACAAGACGGCGGATGCCATAACCGATACCGTATGCTTCACGGTTATCGCTGTGGCTGCCTGTGGCGTCTTTACTTGGGCGGCAGGCATTGGAAACTACTGCCACACCAAATTCATTTACAAAGCCGTCAGCGAAAGAAATACCGCCTTCACAGCGCACTTCTGACCAGTAATAGGCATAAGTTTCTTCTACCTGTGGAATAACAGCAGATGCATCAGCAAATGTAATTACTGTACCCGGTTTGTGTTTGATTCTTGGAACA
>JAFULT010000193.1 GCA_017483145.1 Oscillospiraceae bacterium
ACGCTGCGCTGGCGTTACTTTTGGCGCAAAAGTAACCAAAACGTGGGGGTTGCGACTCCCCCACACCCCAACGCTGCACAAGTGTGGAATGCTACGTCTGATAAAAATCGCGGAAATTTGAAACCTTATTCGCTTCGCTCACTCGCTCGACAAATTTCTTCGCGATTTTCGAAAAAATATTTCAACCTGCTAAAGCCCTTGAAATATTTTTGCTTTCCGCAGACTGCGCTATTGTTATTCGGGGAAAGTATTTCCCCGAACCCCTTTCCGTAGGGGCGACCTGTGGTCGCCCGTGTTTAGCGCACGACAGTGCGCTAAACTATAATTCACCCCACCAACTTTAAAAGGAATTTTAAATGGCAAGATATATTTCACTTTACTCCGGCTCTTCCGGCAACTGTTCCGTTGTGGAAGAAAACGGAAAATTTATTCTTATAGATATGGGCAAATCTGCCCGTCTTACAAACAGGGCCCTTACAGAACTGGGGCTGGACATAAAGAACCTGCAGGGCATACTTGTCAGTCACGAACATACAGACCACGTTTCCGGGCTGAAAGTTTTTCTCAAAAACCTGCGTGTGCCTGTTTACACAGGGGCTGCCACAGCAGACTATCTTATCTGCCGCGACCTTATCCCAAGCCACATAGATGTGCAGGATATCAGCTTTGCCACATTCAACATCGGTGATTTTACTGTAAGGGGCTTTGAAACACCGCACGACTCTGTGGGCTGTATGGGCTACCGTATTATGACCGGTAAAGGCAGAAAAATGTCCATTGCAACCGACCTTGGTTTTGTCACAGAAGACATTTTCAACAATCTGAACAATGTGGACCTGGCTGTAGTGGAATCAAACTATGATGTGCAGATGCTGCGTGAAGGCCCGTACCCATATTATCTCAAAACCCGCATCGCATCCAACCACGGTCATCTGTCAAATGTGCAGTCAGCCCAGACAACCCTGCGTCTGATTGAAAACGGAGTAAACAAAATTCAGCTGTGTCACCTGTCAAACAACAATAACACACCTTCTCTGGCATTGGAACAGGTGCAGAAAACAGCAATTGCCAACGGCATCATAATCGGCAACGATGTGCAGGTAAAGGTAAACCGCCGTCACGAAATAACCACAGATACAGAGTTTTAAAAGGAGTTCAGTATGCAGAATATTACCATTATCGCCATGGGCAAGGTGCAGAAAGGTTTTCTGTCAGACGGGTGCAATGAATATATGAAACGTCTGCGCCCTATGTGCAATTTCAGGCTGATAGAACTGGACGATGAGCCGCTGCCGGAAAAAAATCTGAACCAGACCCTTATTGACAGGGCACTGGACAAGGAAAGTGCAAAAATTCTGGCTGCTATCCCAAAACAGAGCTATGTTATCACTCTCTGTATCGAAGGCAAACAGCTGTCCAGTGAACAGCTGGCAGAAACAATAGCACAGAAAGGTGTGGAAGGCTATTCCAACATCTGCCTTATCATCGGCTCCAGCCACGGTCTGTCAGAAAAGGTGAAGGCGGCCAGTCAGCTGCGTCTGTCTTTTTCAAAAATGACATTTCCGCATCAGCTGGCAAGGCTGATTGCCCTGGAGCAGATTTACCGCGCCCTGTCCATCAACGCAGGCAGCAAATATCATAAATAAAAATTAAAGCGACACTTAATGTGCCGCTTTTTTGTTTGTCAGATTTGTTAAAAAGGCAGGAAAGGAGAACACAAACATTTTTATGAATTTTTTACCGTTTGTAGTATTATGGAAAAACCTGTATGCTTTTTTCATTATCCCCGGCGGGAATCTCATAAAACCGATAAAAGCGTCGGTAATTGCAGAATCTGTCAATAACCCTTCAGACTGCCACAGCTGTATAAAATAATGCATATCATTGATCAATATCAATATAAAATAAACAGACAGGTAAATAACAAATATCAGTCTGAACCGCTTCTTCAGCTTTTCTGATAAACTGAAACCGGCAGTTTTTACCATTGTTGCCCCAATCCGTCCTGCTGCAATCCACATCACCGGGGCAGAGATATGCTTTTGTACAATGTGGCACAGCATCATAGGTGTTTTTTGCTCATATGCCATATAACGGAAACTGTTTTCTGTAATGTCCTTCCAACCACTGGCAAAACCGGCAGCTATATACATCAGCCCCGCAACGCAAAAAACAGCAGCCAGCAGTACAAATTCTTTTTTATACAGTTTTAAATTGCTTTTTACAGTCAGCAGAAAACGCTTTGTATACTCTGCAGGTGATTCTATAAAAGCCTTTATTCTATTGAATGCCGGGATATTCACAGGTCCGTTGAAAGGATTTAAAACATCATATACAAAGCCGGACACAAATACAACAACAGAAAACAGGAAAGAAGAACTGAATATTTTCATTGCCAGCCAGCTACCTGCTGCGACCATAATGGTGGTATCAGAGAAGAAAATTCTGTTTACAGCTTCATATATTGAGAAAGCCGCTTTTTCCATTCCTGCATACTGCGGCGGATAATGCAGAACAGTTAAATAAAAAAAGAATTCTCGGATTACATATGGCAGTAAAAGCACAAATTGCAGGATATAAAGCAGGGCAAAGATACAGCGCAGGTGCTTTGAATATCTGTATTCAGCTGTGCGTGTTATAAAATTTGCCCCTTTCATAAACTGGCACACAAACATTCCTAGACCGGCATATGCAAAAATAACTGCAAGATAGTTTTTACAGTAAAAAGCGAAAGAAGCTGAAAGACTGCCGGAAAGCCGTATTGGAATCCGCAACAGCCTGAAAAACAGCCCCACAATTATCAGAAGCAGACTGATTATTATATCCTTTTTCAGATTGCTGTCCTCTGCAGGCGGGCCGTACAGCAGGCAGTTAACATCTGTATCCAGTTTTTCGGCAATGCTTGCCAGCATATCAATATCCGGCATAGATTTGCCGTTTTCCCAGTTGCTGACAGTCTGCCTTGTGACAAACAGCACATCTGCCATCTGTTGCTGTGTCCATCCGCGCTGCTGTCTTATCAGTTTAAGATTTTTGGAAATACTGTGCATCAGCCCACCTCCTTTTACATAAATGATACACTTTGCAGGTCGATTTGTCACGCAAAGAATCTTTGACAGGCTTTAAGCAATAAAAAAATGACTGTTGCCAGTCATTTTCTGAAAAGTTTATACACTGTTTTTGCTGCTGCAGCGGCTGCCAGCCACACCAGCGCCACATACAGATACACCCCGGTTACAAAGATTTTCCAGGGGTTGCGCACTGTATAAAACAACCGGTAACCCACACCTGCAACAGCGGGCACACTGCATATGAATAATGGCAGGTTCCTGATTATTCTGTTTTCGGTTAAAAAGCACAGCCGCAGCTGCATTATAAACACTGCCGCAGCCACTGTGTAAACCAGTGTATTGCTCATAATTCTCCTTAATTGAAAATAGACAGATAATAATCAAACAAGCCAAAAACCATCGACACACCAACGGCAATCAGTATACCGCCACCGACATATTTTATCTTTTCGCTGTTGTTTTTCAGAAAGGATGTAACACCTTTCAGCTTTTCATACAGCAGGGCAAATATGATAAACGGTACACCCAGCCCCAGACCAAAGCAGGCCAGCAGCACCATACCCTGTACAACTGTTTCCTGCACACTGGCCAGAGCCAGGGCGCTGCCCAGAAATGCACCCAGACAAGGTGTCCAGCCAAAGGAATAGCTGATGCCGAACAGGAAATTGCCCAGCAGACCGCTTTTGCCTTTTTTCATTCCGCTGCCGCCAAAATTCAGCTGTATAAAATCAAGGTACACAAAGCCGAAAAATACCAGCACCACACCTGCCAGTTTTATGAGAAAGCTTTTATAGCGGGACATAAAACTGCCCAGTGAAAAGGCGGTTGCACCCATCACTGTAAATGCTGTTGTAAACCCCAGCACAAAAAACAGGGTATTTACAAATCTTCTGCCGGCAGTCTGTTTTTCGTCAGCTGAAATATATGCCAGAAATATAGGCAGCATTGGCAATATACAGGGGGAAACAAAAGCAAATACCCCTTCAAAAAATGTAAATAAATATTGCATAGAACTCCTTTTCGGTATATTCAGTCATCGTTCTATTTACGATTATGATTTTATTTTCCCAGCATGGCATCCACAATGGATGTTATGCTGTCGTAATTTGTCCGGCCGATTGCCGCGTCATACAGATTGCCGTCAGCATCTATATAGACTGTGGTAGGGAAACTGCTTATCCCGAACATATAGCAGCCGTGGCCAAGGGAGTCAAAATAGGAAGTAATGTTTTCGTACTGATTGTCTGCAAGGAAGTTCTGCACATCTTCCACTGTATCATCAGCATCAAGGAAAATAAAGTTTACATCATCGCCGTATTCACCGGCTGCTTTGTTGAAATCACCCATTTCAGCCACACACCATGGGCACCAGGTGCCCCAGAAGTTGATTACTACAGGTTTGCCTTTGAAACTGTCAAAATTAAGTGTGTTGCCTTCTGCGTCTGTAAACTGAAAGTCCGGCACAGTAATTTTCTGCTCCTGCTGCAGTCTGCCCGGAGAAACTGTGTCCAGCTGCCTGTTCTGCAGGTATGGCAGCACCAGACCGCTTACAATGGCCACCACCATCAGCAGCCCCACGGTGAACAGTGCTATTTTCTGTTTTTTGTTATTCATAAATTTCTCTCCATATCTGTTATTATATCTATTTTATACAATATAAAGCTGAAAATTTCAGTGAGGATATCACATTAATATATTTGTTAAAAAAATATGTGTATGATATAATAACAGTTGTAATTGTTTATTATACAACCTTTAATAAATTTATTTATTATTTTAACATATTTTGTTGCACAATCAAGAAGGAGAAGCATATGAATGTTTATGACTGTCATCTTCATTCTGCCATTTCTTTTGACAGCAGTGAAGACATGGAAAACTACATAAAACTTTCTGTGAAAAACAGAGACCGGTTTTTTATCACCACAGAACATGTGGACCTGGAAAGCAATCTTGCCCGGCAGAAAGACCTTATTGCTGATTTTGAAAAACAGAAAAATCAGCTGGCACAGTTGCAGGAAAAATATCCTGAAATCGACCTGCTTTTCGGGGTGGAAATTGGCTGGAGAGAGGATGTGCACCGCAGAGGATGTGAAATAGCTGCCAGCCAGCCTTTTGATATGGTTATTCTTGCGGTACACGAAAATGTAAAAGGCGGAGATGCTTTTTCAAAGCTGAAGGAAAGTGCCAATGTGGATGTGGCATATGATGCATATCTGAAACTGTGCTACAATGCGGTTTCCAGTTTTGATAACTTTGATACCTTTGCCCATGTGGACTATATGCTGCGCTATATCGGTCATACGGATTTAAGAAAACACACAGAAATGCTGACAAAGATTTTCAATAAAATTATTGAAAAGAACAAAGCACTTGAAATAAACGCCAAACTGGTGCCGCATCCGGATGCTATGGACAGAATTGATTATATTCTGCAGCTTTATACATCCCTTGGCGGCAAAAAAGTGACAATCGGTTCTGACGGGCACAATGTTGCATATTACAAAAACGGCTTCCGTGACGCAATGAAGCTGATGGACAAATACGGCATCAAGGAAGTATGCGGTTTCAAACAGAGAAAAGAGTTTTATATTCCTATCTCGCTGGCAGGGGGCAAATTCAGATGAGAATAATGGACTGCCATCTCCATTCCGATATGTCCCTTGACAGCAGGGAAGATATGGAAAACTATATAAAACAGGCAATTGCTGACGGAGATGAATATTTTCTTACTACAGAACATGCAAATATAATTGATGACAAAGATGACCCATTTTGCCATATGGTTGACATTGATATTATCAAGGCAAAAACCGATGCAATGCGTGAAAAATATGCAGGTAAAATCGAAGTGCTGTTTGGTATAGAAATAGGCTGGTTTGCCTCTGTTCACGATTTTGAAATAGAGTTTTCAAAAAGATATCCCTTTGATATGATTATCCTTGCTCTTCACGGCAGGCCGGACGGTGATACTGTGGACGCCCGTTACGATAACTATCTCCGGCAGTGCTGTCAGGCAGCGGCCACCTTTGGCAATTACGATATCTTTGCCCACGTGGATTATGTGTTGAGATATATAGGTCATACGGAACTGTCAAAGCATAAAGACAGGCTGACAGAATTGTTCAATATTCTGATTTCCAACAATAAAGCACTGGAAATCAATACCAAACAGGTGCCGGATCCACAGGCTGTTGAAAGAATAGACTATATCCTGTCACTTTACACACAGCTAGGCGGCAGAAAACTGACCATCGGTTCTGATGCCCACAGTATGCCTGTATATAAAAACGGTTTTGATATTATTATTCCGCTTATCAAAAAATATGGTATAAACCATCTCTATTTTTACAAAGAAAGAAAAGAATGTAAAATTGCCATTTAAGGAGTTTTTATGAACTTATATGACTGCCATCTCCATTCATCACTGTCCTTTGACAGCCAGGAGCCTATGGAGAATTATGTAAAGGCCGCAAAGGCAAAAGGGGATAAATACTTTATCACCACAGAACATATGGACCTGGAAAGTAACTTTGCCGGCAGGGAAGATATAGTGGCAGACTTTGAACTGCAGCAGAAAATGGTAAAAGACCTGTCGGCAAAATATGATATGGAAGTACTGTTCGGCATTGAAGTGGGCTGGAGAGAGGATATTCACTCAAGAAACCTTGAAATCGTGCAGAAATATCCTTTTGATATGGTGATAATGTCTGTCCACGAAAGTATGGAATACGATGTGGCGTTTCCGGATTTCAGCCGCGGCAGAACTGTGGATGACTGCTATGATGAATATCTGTCACTTATCCTGCAGGCACTGCAGAATTTTGACGATTTTGACACACTTGGCCATTTTGATTACCTGCTGCGCTATATCGGCCACACCGATATGGCAAACCACAGGGAAAAACTGACAGAAATTCTGTCCCTGCTGATTGCAAAGGACAAATGCCTCGAAATAAACACCAAAATGCTGCACACACCACAGGCTGTGGAAAGACTGGAATATGTGCTGCAGCTTTACACCTCCCTTGGCGGGAACAAAGTGACAATCGGCTCTGATGCCCACCAGCTGAAATACTGGCAGAGCAGTTTCCCGCTGGCCACAGAACTGCTGAAAAAACACGGCATTGACGCAGTATATGTATTCAAAGGCAGAAAAGGTCACAAAATATTCATTTAACAGACATTAAAAAACATAATTTGTGTAGGAATTACACAAAAATGGGCAACTCATACAGGCTATTTTTGATATTTTTGTATAAAATTCTACTTGAAAAAATCTGTATAAATGGTAAGATTAATATAGAGGTAGTATTTTTTATTTCTGTAAAGGGATAGGGGATACTATTACAGCTGTTTGTTTTGTAACGAAACGGGCAGGAAAATATAAATAACAGATTCAACCTGAAAAAAGTAAACGAAACGAGAGGAATTACTTATGAAAGAGTGTATTGCTATGCTTCTGGCAGGCGGCCAGGGCTCCCGACTTTACGCACTTACACAATCCACTGCAAAACCAGCGGTTTACTTTGGTGGCAAGTACAGAATTATCGACTTCCCACTGTCAAACTGTGTAAACAGCGGTATCGACACAGTTGGTGTTCTGACACAGTATCAGCCACTGGAACTGAATGAATATCTGGGCAACGGCCAGCCATGGGACCTTGACCGTCTTTACGGTGGTGTTCATGTTCTGCCTCCATACCAGAAAGCAACAGGCAGTGACTGGTACAAAGGCACAGCCAATGCTATATACCAGAACATCAAGTTTATCGAAAGATATGACCCTGAATATGTGCTTATTCTGTCCGGTGACCATATCTACAAAATGGACTATGAAAAAATGCTGGCACAGCATAAAGAAAAGAACGCTGATATCACAATCGCAGTTCTGGATGTTCCAATGGAAGAAGCAAGCCGCTTCGGTATTATGACATGTAACGAAGAAGGCAGAATTGTTAAATTCACAGAAAAACCAAAGAACCCTGATTCAACCCTGGCATCCATGGGTATCTACATCTTCACATGGGAAAAACTGAGAAAATACCTGATTGAAGACGAAGCTAACCCAGAATCAGAAAACGACTTTGGTAAAAACATCATCACATCCATGCTGGCTGATGATCAGCTGCTGTATGCATACAATTTTGAAGGCTACTGGAAAGACGTTGGTACAATTGACTCCCTGTGGGAATCCAATATGGACCTGCTTGATCCTAATGTTCCTTTCGATGTATGGGACAATTCCTGGAAAATCTACTCCAGAACACACAACGTGCCACCACAGTATGTTGGCCCACAGGCTGTAGTAGAAAACTCCATGGTTTCCGAAGGCTGTGTTGTTGACGGTTATGTAGATTTCTCTGTACTGTTCCAGTCAGTTACAGTTGAAGAAGGCGCAACAGTTCGTGACAGTATCGTTCTGCCAGGTTCTGTAATCAAAAAAGGCGCAAATGTTCAGTATGCAATCATCGGTGAAAACTGTGTTGTAGAAGAAGGCGCAACAATCGGTCAGCGTCCTGAAAATATGGAAGACATGGACAAATGGGGTATTGCTGTTCTGGGTAACGGCGTAACAGTTGGTGCCAAACTGTCTGTACCTGCAAAAGGCATGATCTACGAAGATGTTAAGGAGGCTGAATAATCATGACAAAAGGCGATAAAGTATTGGGTATTATTTTCCCAAATATGCACGATAATGCTATCGGCGAACTTACAAAACTGAGAACTATGGCCAGTGTACCTTTTGGCGGCCGCTACAGACTGGTTGACTTCACTCTGTCTGAAATGGTTGCTGCAGGTATCGATGATATCGGTCTTATCGTAAAAAGAAACTATATGTCACTTATGGACCATCTGGGTGCCGGCCGTGAATACGACCTGGCAAGAAAAATCGGCGGTCTGAAAGTGTTCCCGCCATTCGGTGACACAGGTGTACAGGTTTACACAGGCAAACTGCAGGCTCTGGCAAACGTTGTTGGTTACATAGAAAAAACAGGCTGTGATACAGTTATTCTGGCAGACAGCGGTATTGTATCTTCCATCAACTACAAAGATGTGCTGAAAAAACATGTTGAATCCGGCGCAGACATTACAGCTCTGTACAAAAAAGAAAATATCGACCCAACTGCAAAAACAGACAATGTTGTATTCAAGGTTGAAGAAGACGGCAGAATTTCAAAAGTTTTCATCAATGATGATACACAGGAAGTTGTTTGCAACTCTATGTGGGCATATGTTATTTCAAAAGACCTGCTGCTGAAACTGGTTAAAGAAGGCGTAAAACAGGGCCTGACAAACTTTGAAAGAGATGTTCTCCAGCAGATTGTTGGTGAAATCAAAGTGGTTGGCTATGAATACACAGGCGTTCTCAAGAGAATCACAAGCCTGAAAGCTTACTTTGATGCAAACCTTGACCTTATCAACAGAGATACAATGAAAGGTCTGTTTGCAGATCATCCTGTATACACAAAAATCCGTGACGACGCTCCTGTAAGATACACTATCGGCAGTGAAGTTAAAGAAGTTATCTGTGCAGACGGTTGCTACGTTGAAGGTTATGTAGAAAACAGTGTTCTGTTCCGTGGCGTTAAAATCGGCAAAGGTGCTATCGTTAGAAACTGCGTTCTTATGCAGGATACAGTTATTGAAGACGGCGTAGTTCTGGAAAACGTTATCTGTGATAAAGATGTTGTTATCACAAAAGACAAGAAATTAATCGGCGACGAAAGCCTTCCGGTTTTCGTAGAAAAAGCTGCCAGAGTGTAAGGAGGCAACTGATTTGAAAGTTTTATTCTGCTCCAGTGAAGTAGTACCTTTCGCTGCCAGCGGCGGTCTGGGCGATGTTGCAGGTTCCCTGCCAAAAGCCCTCAATGTTCTGGGCAACGATGTAAGGGTAATTCTTCCGCTTTACGGCAAGACTAAAGAAAAATACGGCGAAGATATGAAGTTTGTTGACAGCTTCAATGTTTCCCTTGGCTGGAGAAACCAGTACTGCGGTCTTTTCACAATGGAAAAGAACGGCGTTACATACTATCTGATCGACAACGAATATTACTTTAACCGTCCAAATCTTTACGGCTACGGTGATGACGGTGAAAGATTTGCCTTCTATTCAAAAGCAATTCTTGAATCACTGCTGCACCTTGATTTTGAACCGGAAATCATTCATGCAAATGACTGGCAGTCTGCTCTGGTAACTCTGTATATCAACGTTTACTACCGTCATATCCAGAAATTCCAGAATGTAAAGACAATCTTCACAATCCACAATATTGCATATCAGGGTCAGTATGGCTATGATATGATTGCTGATACACTTGGTCTGCCAAAAGAATGGGCACACCATGCTGAATACAACGGCGATACAAACTTTATGAAAGCAGCTATTGAAAATGCTGATAAAGTTACAACTGTATCCCCAACATACGCACAGGAAATCCTGGACCCTTGGTTTGCACACGGTCTTGACCCTATCCTGCGTGAAAAACAGCACAAACTGTGGGGTATCCTCAACGGTATCGACTACGAATCATACAACCCAAAAACAGACAAAATCATTGTTAAAAACTTCCATAAAGATGCTTTCATCAAAAACAAAGCAGTATGTAAGAAAGAACTGCGTTCTCTCTTCAATCTTGAAGAAGACGACAGCCCAATCATTTCAATGGTTACACGTCTGGTAGGTCATAAAGGTGTGGATATTATCGTTCAGGCTATGCAGGGTCTTATCGACCGCGGCTATCAGGTTGTTGTTCTTGGTACAGGTGAAAACCAGTACGAAGAATTCTTCCGTGACCTTGCTGCAAAATACCCTGGCAGAGTTGGCGTAGAAATTGCATTTATCCCGGCTCTCTCCAGAAAAATCTATGCAGGCAGCGATATGTTCCTTATGCCAAGTAAATCAGAACCTTGCGGTCTGTCACAGATGATTGCCCTGCGTTACGGCACAATTCCTATTGTACGTGAAACAGGCGGTCTGAAAGACTCTGTAAAAGACTCACAGGACGGCGTAGGCAACGGCTTCACATTTGCAAACTACTCCGCTGACGAACTGTATAACTGCTGTATGCGTGCATACGAAGGCTATCAGGACAAAAAAGGCTGGAAAGTGCTTGTTAAACGCGCTATGGAAACTGACTGCAGCTGGAAAAACAGCGCACAGGAATATATGCGTATGTATGAAGCAACACTTGCTCTGTGGTAATATAATCAGAATAAAAGAGACGTCATATGACGTCTCTTTTTTTTGTGACAATTCTGTCACTTTACATTGTTTTTGTTGCGTCAGTGTTTATATATGATAAAATACAGTTATAAACTGAAAGAGAGAACACAGATGAAAAAAATAACAGCTCTTCTTTTACTGCTTGCTGCAATATGTCTGCCGGCCTGCGGTGAAAGCCATAAAGTGACAGAATCTGAAATCCCGCTGGAAACTGAAATGGTTACAGAAATTTTCCAGTCATACAATTTGCCATATGTATGTACAACAAAGGGAATAAACGGCTTCTTTGAATACTGTGACTGCTATGACTATTCCATTGATAACCCGGATGTGAAAAATCACTTTGGCTATTATGGAAATGTACAGATGTATGACGATGAAAAATGCGGCAGAAAAGTGCTGTATTATATAAATTCTGACAGGGAAATACCTGTTGAGGACACAGACCGGCTGCGTGCTGTGGCATCAGCTGTGTGCGATATGTACGGGGATATGGAAAATAAATCTGAAATTATTGATGACTTTATTGCCTTTATGGAGTCCGGTAAATGCCGCGAAAACCCTAAAGGCAAAGACAGTGTGTGGGAGTTCCAGTCCGGAGACCTGTATTTTGAAACAGGTTTCCATTGGAAGCCGGACGGCAGCGCACGGACTCTGACAGAATTTACCATATATGATAAAACCCGGAAAAAGTTTGATGATGCCGCACCGGAAAGGGAACTGCGGAAAGCCATCGAAAGAAACCCCTATAAATACACTGACAAAAAGCAGAATTTTCCAAAAGAACCATCCGCAGACAAAGTCAACGGTTTTCTTGAAGACAGCGGACTGGCTTTAACTGCAAGGGACTATTCTGAAATGGAATTGTATGGAACAAAAAATGTGATTTATAACCTGACCAATAAAGATGGCAAGGGATTGGGAAGGTTATCATTGGAATACAACAAGTCCGGCACAGAGGTAAGTATAGGGATAAACCCTATGGGCGATGAAGCCATTGGTCTGCTGATGGAAGACGATTATGTGATAAATGCCGCCAAAGTCCTCTGCCAGGTTTACGGCAGGGTAAAAGATGCTGATGGGCTTATAGAAAAGGTGGAACAGAAGATAGCGGAAGAGCACTCTGATTACAAAAAGCATAATTCCGAAAGCTGGTATATAGAAAATAAAGGTATGTATATCGTGGCGTATTATGACTGGTTCCGCCTCAATGACAAAAGCACAGTGTGCAACACATTGTATCTTTACAGCAAGGATACGCTGAAAGCAGCTTTGTACACCGCAAAGGATACTGACAGCTGGGAAGGTCAGCTGTACAGGGAAATATTCGGCAACAACTGATAACAAAAAAGAGGCGTCATATGACGCCTCTTTTTTGTGTATAAAAATTGGAGATAATACAATAGATTTTCCAATCTGTTGTTTATTTTATAAACAGCTTTAAGCCGTCGTAATCAACTTCCAGTGTTGTTTCCGGCTCAATGTCGCCGCCGATGATAGCGCGTGCCAGCAGTGTTTCAAGTCTGGACTGGATAAAGCGTTTCAATGGTCTTGCACCATAGCTTGGGTCATAGGCTGAATCAATGATAAACTGTTTTGCACTGTCACTTACTGTTACAGAAAGCTGTTTGTCCTTCAGGCGCTTGTTCAGGTCTGCAATCAGCAGTTCCACAATGCCGTTGATGTTTTCTTTTGTCAGCGGTTTGTAGAATACAATTTCGTCAAGACGGTTCAGAAATTCCGGACGGAAGCTGCGTTTCAGCAGATCAGATACTGTCTGTCGTGCATCTTCGCTGATTTCTCCACTGGCGTTGATGCCTTCAAGAATTGCACCGGAACCCAGGTTTGAAGTCAGAATGATAACTGTATTCTTGAAATCAACTGTTCTGCCCTGGCTGTCTGTGATTCTGCCATCATCCAGCACCTGGAGAAGCACATTGAATACATCTGGATGTGCTTTTTCCACTTCATCAAAAAGCACAACAGCATAAGGCTTTCTGCGCACAGCTTCTGTAAGCTGGCCACCTTCGTCATAGCCCACATAACCCGGAGGCGCACCAATCAGACGGGATACAGAGTATTTTTCCATATACTCACTCATATCAATACGTATAATACTCTTTTCATCGTCAAACAAAGCTTCGGCAAGTGCTTTGGCAAGTTCTGTCTTGCCCACGCCTGTAGGGCCAAGGAACAGGAAAGAGCCGATAGGACGTCTGGGGTCTTTGATACCTGCGCGGGAACGGAGAATAGCTTCGCTGACTTTGAGAACAGCTTCATCCTGGCCGATGACACGTCTGTGCAGCAGGTCTTCAAGGCCAAGCAGTTTTTCACGTTCGCTTTCCATAATCTTTGACACAGGAATACCTGTCCATCTGGCCACAATCTTGCATATTTCTTCTTCACTTACATTGTCACGCAGGAGAGAAGATGAGTTTGCGGCCCGGGCGGTCTTTGATTCTTCCTCTTCCAGCTGCTTTTTCAAAGCAGGCAGTTTGCCGTACATCAGCTCCGCAGCCTTTGCCAGGTCATAATTGCTTTGTGCACGTTCTATTTCTGCACCTGTCTGTTCAATTTCTTCACGCAGTTTCTGCAGCTGTTCAATGGAGTGCTTTTCAACATCCCATTTTGATTTCATTTCGTCAAACTGTGCTTTCAGTTCAGCAAGTTCAGACTGTATTTCCTTCAGATGTTCTGCAGAAAGTTTATCGTTTTCTTTCTTCAGCGCCGCTTCTTCAATTTCGTGCTGCATTATTTTACGTGCAACCTCATCCATTTCAGATGGCATGGAATTGATTTCTGTCTTGATAAGAGCACAGGCCTCGTCCACCAGGTCAATGGCTTTATCCGGGAGAAAACGGTCAGAGATATATCGGTCAGACAGTGTTGCGGCAGCTATCAGTGCCCCGTCGTGAATCTTTACGCCGTGAAATACCTCGTATCTTTCTTTCAGACCACGCAGAATGGATATTGTATCTTCGACTGTAGGTTCGGCAATCATCACAGGCTGGAAACGGCGTTCAAGGGCAGCATCCTTTTCAATGTACTGGCGGTATTCGTTGAGAGTTGTGGCACCGATACAGTGCAGTTCGCCCCTTGCCAGCATTGGTTTCAGCAGGTTGCCTGCATCCATTGCACCGTCAGTTTTGCCTGCGCCCACAATAGTGTGGAGTTCGTCAATGAAAAGGATTATTTTGCCATCGCTGTTTTTTACTTCTTCCAGAACAGCTTTCAGTCTTTCTTCAAATTCCCCTCTGAATTTTGCACCTGCAATCAGCGCACCCATATCAAGGGAGAATATGATGCGGTCTTTAAGGTTATCCGGCACATCCCCTTTGGCAATACGCAGGGCAAGTCCTTCTGCAATGGCGGTTTTACCTACACCCGGCTCGCCAATCAGACAAGGATTGTTTTTTGTTTTTCTGGACAGGATTCGTATCACATTACGTATTTCGTCATCACGGCCGATAACCGGGTCCAGCTTCTGTTCCTTTGCCCTGGCAACCAGGTCCTGACCATACTTTTTCAGAACATCATAGGTTTCTTCAGGATTGTCACTTGTTACAGTTCTGTTGCCGCGTATATTTCTCAAAGCGTTCAGAAATACGGCTTTTGTCAGCCCTGCATTGCGGAAAATATCCTTGACCTTTGTATCGCCTTTATCAAACAGCGCCAGCATCAGATGTTCAACAGATACGTATTCGTCTTTCATATTCCGGGCCTGGGCTTCCGCATCTGTAAAGGCGGCATCCAGTTCTCTTGAAAGATAGAGTTTGTCAGCCTGCATACCGCTTACTTTAGGCAGGGAAGATATAGCCTGCCGTGTCCGCAGTCTGATATCTTCTGCAGAGCCATTGGACTGTTTTATAATATTTGGAATAAGACCGTCGTCCTTTGATACAAGGGCATACAGCAAATGAAGCTGTTCTACCTGCTGGTTACCATTTTCCAGGGCGGCCGACTGCATATCACGCAGCGCCTCAAGACTTTTCTGTGTGTATTTATTCATATTCATAAGCTTTACCTCCATGCGTTGAAAATTACAGCAGATAATTTTCAACAGAATCTTTCTTATAAATTTGCGGATAAGTTGTTTTCTGAAAAGTAAGTTCTGATTTCAGCCTGTGGCTTCTTTCAGATCCCTTCCTTTCATAGTTCATATTGTAAACCCATATTGTTACAGAACTGTTACGAAAATATGTTAGAATTGTGAAAATTAGCAGTCTATGCTGTAGAGTGCTAATTAATTTGGGCGCAGTAATACATTTCTGTTTTCTATTTTACACACAATATGTATTATTATAACTTCACCGGATAAAAAGCAGTTCCCGGTATATTACCATACCGGGAACTGTCTGTTTATTTATATTATTTGAATTCTCTGATGCCGGCTTCTTCCAGAATTTCTGCCACCCACACAGCAGCTTTTGCCACTACTGCTGTGCATTTGTCGTCGTGACCGCCGTCGTCAAGAAAACGCTGCATATCTTCCGGGTCGTACATTCTGTAACTTTTTCCCATAATTTTATACTGGATATCCCTGCACAGAACACTGCCGTATTCAGCCATAAATCTGTCGTACAGCTTGCGGCACAGCACAGCTGTATCAGCAACCGCCTGTTTGTCGCCCATATTTTCAGGGCTGCGTCCTGTCACGGCAGAAATTGCCATCAGCCCGCCGCTGAAAGCACCGCAGCTGTTGCCACTGCGCACACCGCCGGCCATCAGCCCTGTGGCTGATTTTATGACTGCCGGGTCTATATCAAGGTATGGCTGCAATGCGCACAGGGTACACTGGGCACAGCCGCCATACTGTTTTTCAAATTCAAAACCGCTTTTGTAAATCTGTTCTTTAACTTTTACATCCATAATTGTTTCCTCCTGCAATTATTACAGAAATTATATAATAAATTTGGCGAATAATCAAATAAAAGGCTGTGGATATACCACAGCCTTTTGCACTTTAATTCTATTTATCCAGTTTATCGGCAGTTTTTATTGCTTCAGCCAGTTTGTCCAGATTGTCGCCTACTTTTACATAGATGTCATAGTCATCTGCAGATTCGTTTTCATCGCCGATTTCAACATAGCCTTCGCCGTAGCCGCCAAGTTCAATCATATATCCTGCGGCGCCTGCTTTCTGTACCAGGCCCGGCAGTGCGGAATCACCGCTGATTGCAGGCAGGTCAAATGCCATATAGTAACTTGTTTTGTTTGAGGACATTACAGCTGTTGCCACCATAAAGTTTTCCAGCTTGCCGTCATCATAGCTGTACATAACGGCTTTGCCTTCATCGTTGAGAGTAAAGTACAGATAATCGCCGTCTTCATTTACCCAGTAACCATCCATATCCTTCCACATAGCCAGCACTGTAGGGTAGTTAGGGTCTTCCTCATCTTCCACAGGTGAAGGGCTTGGTGTAACAGTTGGTGTTGGTGTAGGTTCTACGTTGCTTTCCGGATTGTCCCGCTCCACGCAACCGGTAAAGAAAGACATTGCCAAAACCATAGCGATAATAACACTCAATAATTTTTTCATATATCCTCCTTGAGACAGTTATATAAAGTAAAGAACATGATTTCGAATATTGTCTTTTGCTGTCAACCTTATTATATTTATAAAATATGTTGAAATAATGAAATATTGTTAAAGAAACTGTGTTAAATTGTAAAACGGATTTTACAATGGCTGAATCAGGATTCTTTTACATATTTGCCGCTGATATGTTCCGGTGTCAGTTCCAGCAGAACTGTTCTGTGCAGATGATTTCTGATTTCATCGTCAATATATTCCTGTGTTACATTGAATTTGTGGCACAGCTTTGTTGTGATGTCAACCACTGTGTCCTTGTCTTCAACTATTGCAATTCTGCCGAATACGATAACACTTTCCACATTGTAAAACCATTCGCCTTCGTTTTTATAGCCCTGGTTGTAGACAGCAAGGGAAACTTTGTCGTGTTTTCTGATGGAGTCATTTCTGTGGCTGCGCTGTGTGCCTACGTGGAAGTAGATTTTGCCGCTTTCTTCATCGTAGAAATGGTTGATTGGTGCGCCGTATGGGTAGTCATCATCACCCAGCACACACAGTACGCCCCTTGTTTCTTTTTTCAGCAGTTCAATACAGGCTTCCTGTGGCATCCGCTGTTTGATTCTTACCAGTTCTCTGAACATAATTTATCTCCTTTTTTAATTGTTTCTTTTTCCGCTGGCATACTCTGCCATATTTATATCCAGCACATGTCTGGCAGGCTGGATTAAAGCCTCTTCATAATTGCATTTCCACTGGATACTCATATCCATATGTCCGTCGGTGATACCGTCTATGGTGTCTCCGCCTTTTATCATATCCCCGTTGGAGAATATGTAGCACAGCAGGTTCCAGGCGTGGTTTATCACCCAGTCCGGGTTCATGCCGTGGAAATGATACTGTAAATCGGGCAAAAACAGCGGTGCCATACCTGTGGTATCCACTATAAAGTCCTCTGTGCCCTGTATTCTGAAAAATCTGATATTCACACCAAAGTGAATAAATTTATATTCTTCATCTCCGTCATAAGCCAGTATGTCTTCACGGCTGAACATTGTGCCGCTGTTGGTGAAATAAACTGCACGGCACTGTGGATATGCTTCCATCAGCGCATACAGGTATTTTATTTCCATTTCGGCACGCTGTTTATATTCCAGTGTCGCCGCCAGAAAATCTGTTGCCAGCAGCTGATATTTACAGCTTTCCAGTATTTCATCCCGGTTTTTACAGTGCCAGAACTGGCTTCTTGTAAACCGGTCAAACATATCTTCCTTTAACGGGATACAGCCTGTAGTCAGCAGGGAAACAGGCATTCTGCCCTCCTTTACTTCCCCTGTATAGCTTTGTAGGGTGAAAGCTGCCATCTTTTCTCCATCGTAGGAAAAACAGTCTGCACCGCCCATATGACGGCTGAAAATCTCTGTCATCTTTTCTTTTTCCGGAATCGGCACAGCTTCTTCAAACAGCAGTACCATTGTGAAAACCAGCCCTTTGGTTTCATCTTTTTTGCTTAAATCCTGCTGAAGGACAGTTTCCTTTTCCGGTTCGTCTTTTTTCTTTTTCCAGAAAGCCATATCAAATCTCCTGCAATCTTTTATGCATTGTTATTTCTTTCAGACTTGTGCCGTCTTTCAGACGGATAGCATCAGGCTTCTGTGCCACAATTTCAAAGCCGAATTTTTTATAAAGTCCCATTGCCCTGCCGTTGCCTTCAATAACTTCCAGTTCCAGCAGTTCAACGCCGTCGCGGCTCTGGGCTGTTTTTATTATTTCTGTAAATATTGCACTGCCTATACCCAGCCCCCAGTATTCTTTCAGCAGGGCAATGCCGATTGATGCCCTGTGTTTCAGTTTGATTCTTGTGTTGAAAGAAATCTGCCCGGTGCCCGCTATCTTGCCGTCAACAACTGCGGTAAACATCTTGTCGTTTTCGCTGTTTATCATACGGTCAATGAATTTAAGCTGTTTTTCAACAGTATAATCGGTCATTTCTTCAGGATATTGCAGCAGAAAATCTGTTTCTCCGATAGATTTTATGCGGAAAGCCAGCATTTCCTGTGCATCGCTTTCCCGGGCAGGGCGCAGGATCAGCTTCCTGCCGTCTTTTAGAATATATTCTGTTGGTTCAAAAAGCATAGATTTATCCTCCTATATCTCCCTGTCCATATCCCTGTACTGTACAGCTTCAAGAATATGCATTTCATTTATAATTTCTTCGCCGTCCAGGTCTGCAATTGTCCTTGCCACCTTCAGCACCTTGTCATAACTGCGGGCAGACAGATTCATATTGTCAAAAACTTTTTTCAGTATCTGTGTGCCTTTTGGAGTGATTTTACAGAATTTTGCCATATACTTTGAAGGAATATTGCTGTTGGTGTCAAAACCCAGTCCTTTGTATCTGGCCGCCTGTATATTCCTTGCGGCAATCACCCTTTCCAGTATTTCTGCACTGGTTTCGCCCTGTTCAGTGTTTGTCAGGTCTTCCCACTCAACATCTTCCAGATGTACATGCAGGTCAATCCTGTCCATCATCGGTCCGCTGATTCTGTTCATATACTGCTGCCTGCGTGTTTCAGAGCAGGTGCAGGTGTGGTTTTCTGTGCCATAATATCCGCAGGGGCAGGGGTTCATTGCCGCCACCAGCATAATATTGCTTGGGTATGTCTGTGTATAGCTTACACGGCTGATGGTAACCACATTGTCTTCCAATGGTGCCCTTAAACTTTCCAGCACATCTTTGTGGAACTGCGGAAACTCATCAAGGAACAGCACACCATTGTTTGCAAGGGATATTTCCCCGGGTCTGGCATTGTTTCCACCGCCTGTCAGCGCAGGGGCAGACACTGTGTGGTGGGGATTGCGGAAGGGTCTTTTGGTTATTAAACCGCCATTTTTTGCTATAAGACCGCTGATGGAATACAGCTTGGTGGTCTGTATTGCTTCTTCTCTTGTCAGTGGCGGCAGAATTGACGGCATGCGCTTTGCCAGCATACTTTTGCCGCTGCCCGGAGGGCCAACCATAAGTATGTTGTGGCCGCCGGCCGCCGCAATTTCCAGCGCCCTTTTGGCTTCTTCCTGTCCTTTTACGTCAGCAAAGTCCAGCGGTTCTTCCGTTATTTCAACAGGCTGATAAATGTGCTCTTTCAGCACTGTTTCGCCTTTTAAAAATCCGATAAGCTGTGATATATGTTCTATTCCGAATATGCTTATGCCGTCCACCACAGCCGCTTCGTTGGCGTTGTCAGCCGGCACAAAGAAATGGGTAAAGCCTTCTTCCTTGGCTTTTATTGCCATCGGCAGTATGCCCGGCACACTGCGCAGATTGCCGTCAAGGGAAAGCTGACCGGCAAAGGCATATTTTTCGCTTATGGCATCCACATCCCCTTTGGCAGACAGAATGCCCAGCAGTACAGGCAGGTCATACACAGCACCGGTCTTTTTGATGTCAGACGGGGCCAGATTTACTGTTATTCTGCTGGAAGGGTAGGATATCTGATTGTTCTTTATAGCACTGCGCACGCGTTCTTTGGCTTCTTTTACCGCGTTGTCCGGCAGACCTACGATATCAAAAGCAGGCAGACCGCCGGATATATGGGTTTCCACCGTTACAACATAGCCGTCAATGCCCAATACGCCGAAGCTGTATATTTTGCTGAACATAATATCACCTCCAGTTTATCATACAATAATTGTATGATTTATGCAAGAAAATACCTTTTTACAGTGTATAACAGGGGATATATAGTCATTTTAACCAATAAAAATATGTATTTTTATTATTAAAAATAATTGATAGAAATGGCTTGTTATGGTATTCTTAAAGTGTATATTTGCGTTTGAAAACTATATTTTTCATACGCTGTATTAAGTGTGTAAAAATTTCAATAAATGGAGGCATATTATCATGTACATCAAAGAATATGAACGCTGGTGTGAAGCTGTTGGTGAAGATTACCTTCTGGCTGAACTGGGCGAAATCAAAGGCAACGACGAAGCAATCAAAGAGAGATTTCTGCTGAATCTTGAATTTGGTACAGCCGGTCTCCGCGGCGTTCTTGGCGCAGGCACAAACAGAATGAACATCTATACAGTTGGTAAAGCAACACAGGGTCTTGCCAACTTCCTGAAAAGCGAAAAAGAAAACCCGGTTGTAACAATTTCTTACGACTCACGTATCCGTTCAGACGAATTTGCAAAAGTTGCAGCGCAGATTCTGGCTGCCAACGGCGTAAAAGTTTACCTTTACGATGCACTTGCTCCAGTACCAATGCTTTCATTTGCTACAAGAGCCCATAACTCTGATGCAGGTATCATGATCACAGCATCACACAACCCTGCAAAATACAACGGCTACAAAGTTTACGGTCCGGACGGCTGTCAGATGACAAGTGAATCTGCAGACAAAGTTCTGGCTGAAATCAACAAGCTGGACATCTTTGCTGATATCAAAAAAGCTGATTTTGACACTGCTATGGCAGAAGGCAAAATTGAATATGTATCAGAAGAAGTAAAAGAAGCATACTACAAATGGTGTCTTGACCAGATGATGAGAAAAGATATCTTTGTTAAAGAACCAATGAAAATGGTTTACACACCACTCAACGGTTCAGGTCTGGTTCCTGTTACAACAGTTCTGGCAAAAGCAGGTCTGAAAGATATCACTATTGTTGAAGAACAGCGCCTGCCGGACGGCAACTTCCCAACATGTCCATATCCAAACCCTGAAATCAGAGAAGCTATGCAGCTTGGTCTGTACAGAGTAAAAGAGCTGGACGGTGACGTTCTTATCGCAACTGATCCGGATGCTGACCGTGTTGGTATCGCTGTTAAAGAAAACGATGAATATGTTCTGCTTACAGGTAACCAGGTAGGTATCCTGCTGACAGACTACATCGCAAAAACAAGAAAAGAACTGGGCACACTGCCTGAAAACCCAATCATGGTTAAATCCATCGTTTCTTCCTCTCTGGCAGATGCTGTTGCAGCAAGCCACGGTGTTGAAACAATCAATGTTCTGACAGGTTTCAAATACATCGGTACAGAAATCAAGAAACTGGAAGAAAAAGGCGAAGAAAACCGCTTCATCCTGGGCTTTGAAGAAAGCTACGGCTACCTTGTTGGTACAGCTGTACGTGACAAAGACGCTGTTGTTGCCACACTGCTTATCAGCGAAATGGCTGCTTACTACCGTTCAATCGGTTCTTCCATCAACAAAGCTCTGCAGGACATCTATGCAAAATTCGGTTACTATCTGAACAAAGTAGATTCCTACGAATTTGAAGGTCTGTCCGGTATGGATAAGATGAAAGACATTATGCAGGGTCTGCGTGATGAACCTCTGGCAAAACTTGGTTCTCTGGCTGTTGTTGCAAGAGAAGACTACAAGACACTGACACATAAAGATGAACTGACAGGCGAAGAATGGCATATCGACCTGCCAAACGCAAACATCCTTATCTATCTGCTTGAAGGCGGCCACCAGGTTATCGTTCGTCCATCAGGTACAGAACCAAAAATCAAGGTTTACTACTCCATCAAAGGTAAAGACCTTGAAGAAGCAACAGCTATCAAAGCTGACATTGACACAGTTATCAAAGCTGTTCTCAAATAATTTAAATTATTGTTGTAATTAAGCGTAGGGGACGGGTTACCCGTCCCTTTACCTTTGATTTTAACTATCTTGAAAAAGTTTTATTTTACCATCAAAAAATACTTGCATTTAGCCGGATGTTGTGGTAAACTTTTAAAGGTAATTATGGAAGGTCGGGGACGGAAACCCCGCCGATATGAAAATGAGGTGAACAAAATGAGAGAAGGCATCCATCCACATTACGAAGAAGCTACAATCACATGTGCTTGTGGTAACGTAATCAAAACAAGATCAACAAAGAAAAACATCTCTGTTGACGTATGTTCAAAATGCCACCCATTCTACACAGGTAAACAGAAAATTGTAGATGCAGGCGGTCGTGTTGACAGATTCAAGAAAAAATTTGGTATTGTTGACTAATTATAACTGTAAAAATCAGGGGCGGTACTTGTACCGCCCTGTTTTTTTGTGTAAAATAAGATTATATCCAGTTTTGTAGGGCGATTCACGAAACGCCCGATATAAATACAATTGTCAAGGAGCAACAATGGCAGATTACAAAACCGTAGGCGCCCCAAGCCACGACACAATATATGAAAAGAAAAGCGAATTTATCGGTTACATCTCACATGCCGGAACAGAAGCAGATGCACAGGCATTTCTTGCATCCATAAGAAAAAAGCACTATGATGCACGCCACGCCTGCTATGCGTATATCATCAAGGATGAAAAGATAGAGCGCCAGTCTGATGACGGCGAACCGCAGAAAACCGCAGGTATGCCTATTCTGGAAGTGCTGCGCCATTCCGGGCTGGAAGATGTTATCATTGTTGTGGTGCGCTATTTCGGCGGCACCCTGCTGGGCACAGGCGGTCTTGTCCGCGCCTATACACAGGCGGCACAGCGGGCAGTTGCCAGCGCAGAAATACTGTCTTACAGCCTGTGTGTTGACCTGTCAATTGAAATTGACTATCCATTGTATGACAAACTGATGAACATCTGTGCCAACAACGGCGCAAAGGTTATGGACACACAGTATACAGATAAAGTGTTTGTAAAAGTGCGTATGATCAGCGGCACACAGGACGGTCTGGTAAACGAAATCGAAATACTTACCAAAGGCCGCAAACCGGACGTAAGCGAAGAAATATACGATATATTCTAAATAAACAGCAGGGCAACCTGCTGTTTTTATTATTGGAAACAAATTATAGTTTAGCGCACACCAGTGCGCTAAACGCGGGCGACCACAGGTCGCCCCTACGGAAAGGGGTTCGGGGAAATACTTTCCCCGAGTAACAATGGCTGTGGCTGCGGAGAGCAAAAATATTTCAAGGGCTTTAGCAGGTTGAAATATTTTTGCGAAAATCGCGAAGAAATTTGTCGAGCGAGTGAGCGAAGCGAAT
>JAFULT010000026.1 GCA_017483145.1 Oscillospiraceae bacterium
AATTTTGTGCCATCAGATAAAAACAGTATGTATTTTTATCACCTTGCTGTGCACCCGGATTATAACGGCAAAGGCATCGGCAATAAAATATGCGGGTGGGTGCATCAATACGCAAAAACAAATGGTGTAAATATTTACTTTGACTGCTGGGCAGGCAATGATAAATTAAGGCAGTTTTACACCGCTGCCGGCTTTGAGTTTATCGGAGAATTTCCGGAAGAAGATTACTTTGTGGCAGCATTTAAAACAAAATAAGTATGGAGGATTCAATTCCAATTATGGACAATGAAGAAAGAGCAGAGCAACTTGTAAGAGAATACGGGTTTGACTTTGAAAATATATCCAAATCAAAAATAACAGAACTTATCGAGAAAGAAATAGATGATTTCCAGGAAGGCAGTTCTGAATATATCAGATTGTTATGTGGTTATTTATTCTGCATTGGAGACAGTTCAGATGCGCCGTTAATTAAGAAGGCAAAATACGGAATCAATTTCGATGTTCAATGTATGATAGATGGAGAATGGATTGAAAGTCTGGAAAACGGTGATACCGTAAAAAAACAGGATATTATCGATTACTTTGTGTCATATTATAAGAGTTTCTTTAAAACAGATAATGAATAATAAAAGCCGGGCAGTTTTCTGCCCGGCTTTGCTGTTATTATCAGTTTTTCATCCAGTGTTTTCCGTCTATGGCGCGTGTAACCATCATCGCCGCAACTGTGTCTCCGCACACATTAAGACAGGTTGCAGGCGGGTCTACAAGGAAGCCTATGGTGGCTATAAGGGCAAAGGCCTGTGGCGGAAAGCCCATAAGTGACACTATCAGCATTTCCCCTACCAGACCGCCGCCCGGCACGCCGGACAGCACCACGCCGCTGAGGATTGCTATTACAATTGAAATCAAGTATGTCTGCCAGCCGGCAAATTCCATACCGAATATGCCGTAAAGGAAGGATATTTTCAGCACTGCTGCCAGCACACTGCCGTCCATATGCATTGTGGCACCTATTGGCAGAATAATACCGCTGACATCCTTCGGCACACCAATTTTGTCCGCCGCTTCCATATTTACAGGCAGGGTGGCTATACTGCTCTGTGTTGCAAGGGATGTAACTGCCGGGGACAGAATATTGCCGAAAAAGCTTTTTACTGCTTTTGTCCCACCGCTGAAATATGCATATACTGCAAAGGCAATAAAGAAATATGCCACACACAGCGGATAGTACAAAAGCATTGCACGGCCGTATGCACCTATAAGCTGCGGGCCGAATTCCCCTACAAGTGATGCAAAATATGCACACAGACCTATGGGGGCATACAGCATAATCAGGTCAACCAGCTTCATCATTACCCGGCTGAAAGCAGACAGGGCCCTGGCCATAATATTGTTTTCTCCCATTGTACCGGTGCAGTAGCCGAACATCACTGCAAACACTATCAGCGGCAGCATATTGCTGCGGGACAGCAGAAGGGAAAAATCAGACACTGTGACAGCTTTTACCAGCCGGTCTGCCAGGGAAACTGCTTCCTGTGTGGTGGCTGTTTCAAGGGCAATATTCACCCCCTGTGCAGGTGGGAAAATTTTTACTGCAACAATGATTATTACCGCCGCAATCAGCCCGGTTGCCACAAAGGCCAGCAGCATATAGCCCAGTATTTTGCCAAGGCGCTTCATATTTGTCATATTGCCTACAGCACTGGCAATGGTGGCAAAAACCAGAGGTACCACCGCTGTAAACATAAGGTTAAGGAAAATATCTCCCAGCGGTTTCAGCACAGTGGCCTTTTCCCCCATTGCAACGCCGATAATGCTGCCTATAATAATTGCGCAGATGATTGTGATTGGGAATCTGTAATTTTTCCACAGGTCAGTTTTTGTCATATAGTCATCTCCCTAACAGTAAATTGTTCTGCCGGTCTGTGCCAAAGCCTGTATAGCCGTGTTCACACAGCATTGATATGGTCATAGTGTCTGACAGCGGGCAGGTTTTTGTATGCCGGTATTTGACAGGTTCCTTTTTCAGCTGTGCCGGGGCGGTGAAAATATAGTGGGGCACAATATTGTCCAATCCACGCAGGCCTGCCAGCAGAAAGCCGTTTCTGAACAGCCGCCGGAAATCAATTTCCGTATGGGCAGGCAGATAATGAAGTATGTTCTTTTTGCCCATATGTGCCGCCTGTATTGTCCACAGCTTTGCAAATGCACTGTACAGTTCCTGCTGGGAACAGCTTTTGTCTGTCCATATATACCCCCGCAACAGGTAATCAGCCAGATTGCAGTTCAGCATATCTGTTATTTCCCAGGCGGCATTAAGGGCAGAAAAGGGCAGTTTTTCAGCAGGCTGGATGTAAGCAAGTGCAGTTATCTGCCCTGTGCAGAAAACGCCCCAGAAACTGCCGGACAGCAATGTCTGCTCTATGTATTCTGTATTCAACGGATTGAAATGCAGAAAATCATACCGGCTGTAGCATTTTTCAATCAATGGAATATCTTCCTTGAAAAGTCTGCGTATTGTGTAAACCTTGTAATCCTTTTCCATAGCAACACCTCGTTTATAGGGTTAGTATATTCAAAGCAAGGAAAAGTGTGCGTAAATTATAGTTTAGCGCGCTGTCGTGCGCTAAACACGGGCGACCACAGGTCGCCCCTACGGGGGTGGTGTAACGGAGGGGTGTAACCCCTCCTGATAATAAATATGTATATGCCGACATACACATAAAACTAATGCGCGTTGCGAACGGATGTGAGCAGTAGCGCTTCTGTATGTA
>JAFULT010000027.1 GCA_017483145.1 Oscillospiraceae bacterium
GTGCGGATTTGGGTGCAGAAAAGTTCCTGGATATCAAATGCCGAATGAACGGTCTGTCACCTAATGCAGTGGTAATCGTGGCAACAATCAGAGCACTGAAACACCACGGCGGTGTGGCAAAAACAGAGCTGAACAATGAAAATGTACAGGCGCTGACAGCAGGTCTTGCAAACCTGGGCAGACATATCCACAACATCAAGGACAACTTCAGACTGCCTTGCGTGGTAGCGCTGAACAGCTTCCCTTCAGATACAGAAGCAGAAAGACAGGCAGTATATGAATACTGCAGGGAAATGGGTGTGGAATGTGCACACAGCGAAGTGTTTGCAAAAGGCGGCGAAGGCGGCATAGAACTGGCAGAAAAAGTGCTGGCAGTGATGGAAGAAGAAACCCAGATCAACTTCACATATGACGCAGACCTGACAGTGGATGAAAAAATCAGGGCTGTATGTACAAAGATTTATGGGGCGGATGATGTGACATTTGCAAAAAGCGCCCAGACAATGCTGAAAACACTGAAGGCAGCAGGCTATGACAGACTGCCTGTATGCATTGCCAAGACACAGTACTCATTCTCTGACAACGCCAGTCTGCTGGCGGCACCGACAGGCTTTACAATGAATGTAAGGGAACTGAGACTGTCAGCCGGTGCAGGCTTTGTGGTGGCAGTAATGGGCGAAATCATGACAATGCCTGGTCTGCCAAAACAGCCGGCAGCACTGAACATCGACATCGATGCAGACGGCAAAATCAAAGGACTGTTCTAAAAATTTATTCATAAACAAAAGAGTGGTTATATAACCACTCTTTTTTCTTTACATTGCACAAAAACAATGTTAGACTTAAAACAAATGAAACAGTAAAAACAGATTTGACTTTATAAGGAGAAAATTATGGATTTTAAATTTCTGACAGAACAGCAGGTTAATTCCATGCTGGATATGAAGACCTGTATCGGTCTTATGAAAAATGTTTTCACAGCTTTTGCAGAAGGCAAAATGGAAAACAAACTGCGCAGCCTGTTCCCTGTTGACCGGGGCAAGGTTTTTGGCATTATGCCTGCAGTTATCCCTACAGAAGATGTGTGCGGTGCAAAACTGATTACAGCCTTCCACACAAACCACGCAAAAGGGCTGCCAAGCCATCTGGGCATTGTGGCAGTGTTTTCCAACGATGACGGCCAGCTGCAGGGCATATGTGACGGCACATCCATCACTGCCATCCGCACAGCAGCCGTAAGCGCTGTGGCAACAGAACTGATGGCTAAAAAAGACTGCAGTACAATGTGCCTTATCGGCGGCGGTGTACAGGCTGATATGCATATGAAGGCAATTACTCTGGTAAGAGACATCAAAAAGGTTACTGTATGGTGCCCTACACTTGCTGAAAGCGAAAGATTCTGCGCCCGGCACAGAGAACAGTATCCCGGCATTGAATTCATACCTTGTGAAAAATGTGAAGATGCGGTAAAGGATGCAGACATCATCAACACAGTTACACCGTCTGCTGTGCCTGTGCTGTTTGGCAAATGGGTGAAAAAAGGTGCTCATATCAACGCGGTGGGCGCCTGTGGTAAGGCAAACAGGGAGCTGGACACAGAATGTGTGGTTAAAGGCAGGCTGTTCTGCGACAACTATGACTCCTGCAGAAACGAAGCAGGTGACTTTATCTTCCCGCTGGATGAAGGTGCAGTTACACAGGACCACATTCTTGGAGACCTGGCCGAAGTGATAAGCGGCAAAGTGATTGCAAGAAACAGCGATGAAGAAATCACAATATTTGAATCACAGGGTCTGGCCTGTGAAGATGTGGTATGTGCTGCATGGCTGCTGAAGCAGTAAAATGACAAATAAAAAAGAGTGGTGAAAACCCTATGTCATTAAGTTAAACAAATTTGTAAAATAACAACTTAATAAATAAAAGCAAAATGTCATTCTGAGGCCGAAAGCCGAAGAATCGCATTAAATACTGTTTAAGTGTTTTTGCGATTCCTACCCTGAAGGGCACGCGTCGCTTTGCTCGGAATGACATTCTCTTATCTTAATGACATTGGGTGAAAACCACTCTTTTTTTTAATACATATCATTGTCTGCCACAAAGGCCAGTGTGATACAGCGCACAGCCACAATACCGCAGGCCGCAACCATAATGTACTGCATACCGCCTGTCACAATGTTGGCAATTGCCGCTGTCATTGCAATAAAAATCATAACCATAAGACTCATAAAACTGCTGATTTTATACTGCATTTCCCTGTAGCTTCTGGCATTGCTCCACGCAAGGATAGACAGAAACAGGGAGAGCCCCAGAAAAATCACAGAATACAAAGCGGCTGTCAGCGGCGCTATGACAAAAAGCACCGCCAGTGTGGCACACAGTATTGTGATGATAAGTAATTTGTTCTTTATTTTTGAAGGCATAAAAATATCCTTTCACATTATGTAGTATAAAAAATCCCTTGGTGTACAAGGGATTTTCTTTTTTACTGATTGCCTGCCAGATTGTTTGCAACTTCAAATGCGCGCTGAATCTGCGGGTCTGTTTCAACTGTAAGAGCATAGAAGTTCTGCTCCTGTGCTGTTTCCAGCACTTTTTCATAGTCAGGTGCAATACCTGTGCCGTTGTAAACAGCGGATGAAACAGGAGAAAGTGTGGCAACTGTGATTTTTACACCGCTGCCGTCCGGCAGACGGAAAAGTTTCTGCAGTGTACCTTTGCCCATAGTGGTTGTGCCTACTGTTTTTGCACCGCCTGTGTCTTTCATCATGGATGCAAACATTTCTGCTGCATAGCCTGTGCCGGAGTTTGTGATAACAACCACAGGAACTGAAACAGCATTTTTGTCTGATGTGTAAAGCACCTTGCGTTCGCCGTCATTGTAAACAGCATACATTGTTGTGCCTTCCTTCAGCAGTACATCTGCTGCAGCTGCTGCACTGTCAAAATCCTTGTCTGCGTTGTTGCGCAGGTCGATTGCCAGTGCTTTCACACCCTGGCTGATAAGGTTGTTTGTGGCATAGTCCAGTTCGGATGCTGTCTTTGCAGAAAAACCGGCAATTTTAATATAACCAATGCTGTCGTGCACAGAATAGGAAACAGATGGTGCGTCATAGGCTTTGTGTGTAAGTGTGGCCTGTGTTTCTGTGCCTTCGTGGAGATATGTGATATCCACAGTTTCACCGGAAACGCCGGACAGCATTTCCTGTGCTGTTTCAAGTGACATATTGATTGTGCTCTGACCGTTGATGGCTGTGATTGTATCGTTTGCCACAATGCCCTGCACATCTGCAGGAGAGTCTGTGTAAACTCTGTAAATCTTCATATAGCCGCTGTCTTCACGGGATTTTACAAAATCAGCACCTATACCGATGATTTTACCGTCCATCATCTGCTGATATTCTGTAACCTGTGCTGCAGACAGGTATTCTGATTCTCCGTCGCCCAGGCCGGCAACATAGCCTGCCGCCATACTTTCCAGCAGCTGTGTATCATCTACAGCTGTGTAGAAGTTCTGTCTTACAGCCTGGTCTATATCGGAAATTTTATCGTACATTACTTCCTTTTCATTTACAGATTCCACCTTTGCTTCAAAAAGTCTGGAGGAAATAATCATTGTAATGCAGAAAGTAACTGTCATAGCTACAAACATTACTGTTATAGCCATACTTAAACTGATTTTCTTTTTCATAGTCCTCTCTTCCCGGCTGTTATCTTGGTCTTGTTGATGCCACCAGCGGTTCTGGGTCAACAGGAGTGCCGTTAAGTCTGATTTCAAAATGGAGATGCGGGCCTGTGGAGTTGCCTGTAGAGCCTACTGTGGCAATTGTCTGACCCTGTGTTACATAGTCGCCCACGCCAACATTGAGAGTTGAGCAGTGACCGTAAAGTGTAAAGTTGTTGCCGCCGTGGTCAATGATGATATAGCGGCCGTAGCCTGTGGTGCCGTACTGTGCCTTTGTAACCACGCCGGAGTTGGCTGCTACGATAGGCTGGCCGTTGATATAAGGCCATTTGCCTTCCACCCAACCTGTGGAAATATCTATACCGATATGGTTGTCCCGCACACCGTAAAGTGTACGCCAGCCAAAACCGGAAGAAATATAACCGTTTGAAGGAACAGGCCATATCCATTCGCCGCCTACAAAAGTGTCTGTACTGCTTTCGCCGAATTCAGCTTCCACAGCCTGTTTTGCAGCAAGGTATTCTGCATATACTTCTTTCTGTGTGGCCCGGGCAGCTTCCTGTCTGGCCTCTGTTTCACTGAGCTTGCTGTCCAGTGTCTGCATAAGACCGGCCAGTTCGTTCTGCTTTGTTTCAAGTGTGCCCTGCTTTTCAACAAGGTCGTTAAGCCGCTGCTGAATATCGGCTTCTTCCTGTTCAATAACCTTTTTCTGCTCGTCCATCTGTTTCAGCAGGTCTGTGTCTGCCATGGAGATTCGCTGCAGTGTGTCTGTGGCTGTAAGCAGCTGTGAAAAGCTGTCCACTGCCAGCACTGTGGACAGTGTGCCGCCGCTGCGCATGATATACATGGCTTTCAGGCGTTCCTTGAACAGTGCGTCTGTATCCCGGATTTCTGTTTTTTTCCGTTCCAGTTCCTGCTGTTTTGCCCGCAGGTCATTGTTGAGGGTTTTGATATCTGTATTCAGCAGTGAAATCTGTTTTTTCACCAGATCAATCTGCTTCTGTGCGTTGCTTTTTTCTTTTTCCTGTTTGTCGTGGGTATTTTTCAGGTCAGAAAGCTCTTTGTTGATTTTGTCCAGCCGTTCCTGTGCGGCAGCATAGTCTTCCTTTGTGCCTGCAGACGCGATAACAGGATTTATCAGCCCGAACCCCAGCACCAGAGCCATAAGGATACAGAAAATATTTACAATAAGTTTTTTGTTCTTCATACTTTCCTCCTTATACCCTGAGATATTTTCTCATTGAGAATGCGCTGCCAAAGCCGCCTATAAGCCAGCCGAACACAAGGAAACCTATCAGCATTACCGGCCACACGGCAGTAAATGGCACCATGCACAGGCTGAGCATTGCAATAAAGCCTGTGGCCTGTGTGGTGATGTAGTTGTACAGGTAAACATAGCCTGCGGCAACCACTGCAAAGGTGATAACTGCTGAAATGGTGCCGATAAGCAGACCTTCCACAACGAAAGGCATTCTGATAAAGCCGTTTGTTGCGCCAACATATTTCATAATGCTGATTTCTCTTCTTCTTGCAAAAACTGTAAGGCGGATTGTGTTTGAAATAACCACCATACTTACCATAAACAGTATGGCAAGAATCAGCAGACCGGCATAATATGTAACATTTTTAAGTGCAATAAGCACACCTGCCAGCTCTGTAGGTGTGGAAACATAGTCCACCCCGTCAAAGGCTGAAAAACGCATTGATGCAGGTTCCAGACGGGTAAGGTCTGACAGATGAATCCTGAAAGAGGCCGGCAGAGGGTTGTTTGAACCCTGGTAGCCGCTGAGCAGTGATGCATACTGGCCCATATATTCCATCTGTTCTGCCAGGGCATCTTCCTTGGAGACAAATTTGAAGTCTGCCACATCCTTATCCTGCTCAAGGGATGAATTGATGGTGTTGATGTTGTCCAGGGTGGCCCGGTCTGTAAGATAAACCACCACTTCATTCTGTGCGCCCAGATACTGCACAAAGCTGTTTACATTGATAACAAGGGATGCGCAGATGCCCACAAGAATAAGGCAGCTGCTTACAACACCCACTGATGCAACACTCATAAGGCGGTTGCCTTTGAAATTGTTCCAGCCCTGTCTGAACAGGTATTTGAAGCTTGAAAATTTCATATATTACCCGCCTTTCCCACTGCAGTGTCGTTTACAATAACACCGGAGCGCATTTCTATTACACGGCGGGCATAGCGTCTGGCCAGTTCGTGTTCGTGGGTAACCACCAGCACAGTAGTGCCTGTGGAGTTGATGGCCTTCAGCAGTTCCATAATTTCAAGTGACAGCTGAGGGTCGATATTGCCTGTAGGTTCGTCGGCAATAACAAGGTCCGGGTTGTGCACCAGTGCACGGGCAAGGGCAACACGCTGCTGTTCCCCGCCGGACAGCTGGGCCGGCAGCTTGTCCCGCTTGCCTGCAAGGCCTACAAGGTTAAGGATGTATGGCACCCTTCTTTTGATTTCTTTTTCATCTATGTTTGTAACACGCATGGCAAATGCAATGTTTTCATATGCAGTAAGATTTGGGATAAGGCGGAAATCCTGGAACACCACGCCCAGTGTGCGGCGCATGTAAGGAATGTCCTTTTCCTTTATTTTTGACAGATTGTATCCGTTTACAATCACTTCGCCTTTTGTGGCTTTTTCTTCTCTCAGCATAAGCTTGAGAAATGTACTTTTGCCTGCACCGGAGTGACCCAGCACAAACACAAATTCGCCTTTGTCGATGTGTACATTTACATCTTTCAAGGCTGTAATTTTAGGCTCGTAAACCTTGGTAACATGTTTAAAGTCTATCATTTATAATCCTTAAATACTCTTTCCTGTTTATTCATAATCCGAAAGGAACAAAAACCGCCCCTATATGTAACCTGTGGGTGTACATTTAAGGGCGGAACAAATTTAGAATCTATCCTGGCTTGACTGCAGATATTTCTTAACCATCAAGGCTACCTTGAATACAATTGCATCGTCAAATTCCCTTAAATCCAATCCGGTAATTTTTCTGATTTTTTCAAGGCGGTAAACAAGTGTATTTCTGTGAACAAACAGTCCACGTGAAGTTTCACTTACATTCAGGTTATTTTCAAAGAAACTCTGGATTGTAAACAGTGTTTCCTGATCAAGACTGTCAATAGAACCCTGTTTAAACACTTCTTTCAGGAACATTTCACACAAAGTTGTTGGCAACTGGTAGATAAGGCGGGCAATACCCAGGTTTTCGTAGTTCACGATTGAACGTTCGATATCAAAAACCTTGCCCACTTCAAGGGCAATCTGTGCTTCCTTGAAGGAAGAAGCCAGGTCTTTGATGTTTGTAACCTGTGTGCCGATACCTACAGTAGCTTTGATGTAGTATTCCACATTCAGTGTGTCTACGATTGAAGCTGCCAGTTTTTCAATATCTTTTGTTTCAATGCCTTTTTTCAGTTCCTTGATAAGAACTGTGTCATTTTCACTGGTTTCAAAAACAAAGTCTTTCTGTTTGTCAGGGAAAAGATTCTGCACCACATCAAATGTGGACATATCTTTCTGCTGGTCTACACGGATGATAAGAACAACCCTTGGAATATCTGTTACAAAGTGCATTTCCCTTGCCTTTGCATAGATATCGCCCGGCATAATATTGTCCATTACCACGTTTTTGATGAAATTAAGTCTGTCAAATTTTTCATCGTGGAACTGTTTCAAGCTCTGGAGTGAAATTGAAAGAATAGTGGCAAATTTGTCTGCCATTTCATCAGTGCCTTCTACAAAAACATAGAAGTCGTTTCTTTTGGAATTTGTAAAACCTTTAAATGTATATCCGTTGCGGATAAAAGACCGGCTGTTAGACATTCTTTCTGCCTGAACACCGTCCTTGATACTGTCTATCTGATTTAATTCGCTGCAAGCGACTACAACGCCCATTTCATCAGCAACACCTATCACTCTGCCGATAGTGTCTTTCATCTGATAAATAACGCCCTGGAACATCCTGTTTGACATACTTAACTCCTAAAATAAAAATCTGTTGTTATTTTATACAACAGTTACAACTAATCATTTATATTTTACACAATACATTTAGAAAATGCAACATTTTTTTACAATTTTTTGTACTTTTTTATGTGCAAAATATCAAATGGCACATCAAAACGGGATAAATTTATTGTAAAGCATAAATGTGTTGCTTTTTTTAATTTTCTGTAAACATATCGCTGGTAATCAATGACAGCTGCTGTTGTGTAAGTTTTATGTATTCTCCCGGCGACAGACTGTCCGGCAATTCCAGCCGGCCTATGGCTGTGCGGTGCAGTGTGTTCACCCCTATGTCAAACACACCCAGCATACGTTTTATCTGATGATACACGCCCTGATGGAGAATTATCTGTGCTGTATAGCCGTCCTGTGAAGGGATTATCTGTGCACTTTTCATCAGCTGGCCGTCCGCAAGTGTAACCCCATCCCTGAAAGCCTGCACCACCCGGTCTGTAACAGGGCTGTCCACTGTTACAGTATAGCTTTTGGGCACATGGTGTTTCGGGCTTAAAATATCGTGGGCAAACCGGCCGTCGTCTGTAATCAGCACAAAGCCTGTGCTGGTCTTGTCCAGCCTGCCTGCAGGAAACAGGTTGCGGCGGGGGAATTCATCCTTTACAAGGTCGATTACAGTAACATCATTTTTGTCTGTGGAAGCACTGACAACACCGGCAGGCTTGTTCAGCATAATGTAGACAAACTGTTCGTGGGTAAGTGATTTGCCGTTTGCCTTTATTTCATCGGTGTCTGTGTCCACCTTTATATCCGATTTTTTCACTACAGTGCCGTTTACAGTAACGGCTGATTTTGATATAAGCTTTTTGGCGTCGGCACGGGAGATAGCCAATGCCTCGCTGATAAACCTGTCCAGTCTTGTCTGCATAACCTGTCCTTTTTCAAATCAATATTCTGCCCTCCTGTGACAGAGGGCATTTTGTCAGTAAATTATATTTTACCATATATTATTTATTTATTCCAGTATATCTGTGCCTGTGACGGTTTTTGCAAGGGAGTGGGCGGTGCCGTCGGGCTGCTGTATAAGGTAGGCACCTATCAGCTTATCCTTTTTTACCAGCAGTACAGCCACCGCTGTTTTGTCCTTTACATCGTAATCTGTAATGTTAAAGGTCCATTTGTTCACTTTGTCATTTTTGTGTTTTTCCAGAGAAAGACCGTCTGTTGCCTTTATCTTGTCGTTGAAATTTTCAAACTCCGCGTCAAACTTTTTGGGTATGCGCACCTGCTTTACCTGTGCAGACTGCAGGTCCACTGTGTAGCCTTTTGCCAGCACATAGTCTGCCATCTGCTGTGTGGTGGACATTTCAAAGGAAGTCTTTGCAGGTGCGGCAGTTTCCCGGTGGCGGAAAACAAATCTTTTTATCCCGCTGGCAGCCCCCAGTACAAAGCACACTCCCAGCGCAGCGGCCAGCACCCTGCGGCCCTGTTTTTTGTTGATAGTCAGTACAAACATCTTTATCCCCCTTGATAGAAATAATTTTCTGTTTTTGTTTAATAATTTTTATGCTTTTTGAAAATAAATTATCACATATCTTTAATTTTAAAAAAAATGTGGTAAAATAGGACTATCGGAGGTGTCTGCTATGATATTGTGCTTTGATATAGGTAATACAGATATAGATGTGGGCGTATTTGAAAATGATGTGCACACAAGGGATTTCCGTGTCCCGTACAAAAAAGACCGGACCTGCTGGAACCATCTGGGCAATATTCTCAAGGCTTTGCAGGCAGAGGGAATAAAACCTGAAGAAGTGAAAGGCAGTATTCTGTGCAGCGTGGTAAAATCTGCCACACAGGGCGTGTACGAAGCGCTGGAGATTGCCTTTACCCACAAGCCTGTTCTTTTCGAGAATAATGAAGAATTCACAGGCATAGCCATAAAGACTGACGACCCGCAGGAAGTGGGGCTGGATATTATTGCCGGCTGTATGACTGTGAAGGAAAAATATGCCCTGCCGGCAATCGTGGTGGATATGGGTACAGGCACAACACTGACAGCTATGGACGCAGAAGGCAGTATACTTGGGGTCAGCATTGTGATAGGCGTGGCTGCTTCATTGCAGGCGCTGAACCGGCGTACAGGACTGCCGGTGGATTTGTCCCTGACAGCACCCCCAAAAGCAATAGGCACAAACACAGCTGACAGCATTGCCAGCGGTGCAGTGCTGGGTAATGCATACCTTATGGACGGTATGATAAATGCCTTTGAAAAGGAAATGGGCACAAAATGCAATGTGTATGCCACAGGCGGCATTGCAGACAGAATCATGCCTTTATGCAGTCACGAAAATGTGATAAATGACGACCTGCTGCTGGATGGTCTGTATATCTATTACAAACGCGTTAAAGGGCTGTAAATGCAGATTTGCAATTTTCGGTTAATGATATATAATATATACAGCAATAAATAAAAGGAGACTATTTTACTATGGTAGTTATTACAATGGATACAGGCGAAGTTATCAGATTGGAACTTTATCCTGAAATCGCACCAAAAACAGTTGAAAACTTTGAAAAGCTGGTTAACAGCGGTTATTACAACGGGCTGACATTCCACAGAATCATCCGTGGCTTTATGATTCAGGGTGGTTGTCCAAAAGGCAACGGCACAGGCGGTCCGGGCTGGTCAATTCCTGGTGAATTTGCAGCAAACGGCTGGAAAAACGACCTGAAACACACAAAAGGCGTTATCTCCATGGCAAGAACAGCTGACCCTAACAGCGCAGGCAGCCAGTTCTTTATCATGCACGAAGATGCACCACATCTGGACGGCCAGTATGCAGCATTCGGCAAAGTTGTGGAAGGTATCGAAGTTGTGGACAGAATTGCAGCAGTAAGAACAAGTTGGGGCGACAGACCTGTACAGCCTGTTGTTATGAAATCTGTAGTGATTGAATAATAAGATAAAAAGTTTAAGGCACAGCAAATGCTGTGCCTTTTGTTTTCAGTGTTTAATATAATGGTAAATTATAGTTTATTGCACCTGCGGTGCAATAAACGCGTAGGGGCGAATCACTATTCGCGCATAAGCCTCCCTTGTTAAAGGGAGGGTGACAGCTTTAGCGGTGGAGGGATTCTGTCATTCTGAACACCGCAGGTGTGAAGAATTGCATCTCCACCCAGCTGTCACATATGTCATTCCGATAGCCGTAAGGCTGAGGAATCTTTGCTTTGTAAACTTTTACAGAGTAATAATTATAATTAATTCTTTTATGTAAATGAAAAGTTATTAACGCTGCGCTGGCGTTACTTTTGGCGCAAAAGTAACCAAAACCGCGGGGGTTGCGATTCCCCCGCCCCCCACAAACGCTGCACAGTGTGTGGTATGCTGCGTCTGCTACAAATCGCGGAAATTTGAAACCTTATTCGCTTCGCTCACTCGCTCGACAAATTTCTTCGCGATTTTCGCAAAAATATTTCAACCTGCTAAAGCCCTTGAAATATTTTTGCTTTCCGCAGACTCCGCCATTTATATTCGGGGCAAAGCCCCGAACCCCTTTCTATTCGCTAAATCCCAATTTATCTGACTGTAAGAACGCATTCATATACACAAAAAAGGCTGTCTCACAAAAGTGAGACAGCCTTTGCTGTTAATTGTAATTATTTAACACCGTACTGTTCGTAGTAAGCATCGATAGCTGCTTTGATTGTATCGTCAATAACAACTTCGCCGTTTACTTCTTTGTTGTACAGAGCTTCAACAACGTCGTCCATATCAACGATAGCTGCTGTTTCAAAACCGTACAGGTCTTTAACTTCGTCCAGAGCAACTTTTTCGCCGCCTTTGCCCACTTCCATACGGTTCAGGGATACCATCAGACCAACGATTGTAACGTCTGCTGCACCTCTTACCTTTGGAACTGTTTCTTCCATGGATTTGCCGGATGTTGTAACGTCTTCAATCATAACAACTCTGTCGCCATCCTGCAGTTTGCTGCCCAGGAAGCTGCCTTTGTCTGCGCCGTGGTCTTTTTCTTCTTTACGGTCAGAGCAGTAGCGGATTTCTTTGCCGTACAGTTCGCTGTATGCCATAGCTGTTACAACAGCCAGTGGAATACCTTTGTAAGCAGGTCCAAACAATACGTCAAAATCATCGCCGTATTTGTCGTGGATAGCTTTTGCATAGTATTCGCCTAATTTTTTCAGCTGTGAACCAGTTACATAGCCGCCTGCGTTCATAAAGAATGGAGATTTACGACCACTTTTCAGTGTGAATTCGCCAAATTTAAGTACTTTGCTGTCTACCATAAACTGGATAAACTCTTTTTTATACTGTTCCATAGTTAAATTCCTCCCTAAACAATATGTTTACCTAATAATTATATCATTAAATGGGACAGTTTACAATATAATCTGTATTATTTGATAAAAAAAGATTGATTTGTTTGTGGGGTGTGTACGGGTAGGGGACGATGCCCACATCGTCCCGTTATTATATTGATGCTAAATAATAAACGGGCGATTCGTGAATCGCCCCTACATATTCGCTATGATGAAAGTGTTCGCCCGTTGCGGTGCGGTTAAGCAAAGCGAACTGTGTTCTATAGTCTGTCATTCTGAAGAAGCGAAGCGACTGAAGAATCTTTGCGCTATAATTTTCTGAAATACAATAATTTTTATCATATCCTTACTGCAAAGATTCCTCCGCCTTCGGTGTTCGGAATGACAGAGCTATAACCACCCTGCATAGAGTTTTAGTGTTGTATTGCAAATATACTAATAAAAGCCGGGAGATACCCGGCTTTAACTTTTTATTCTTCCAGATATTCCACCAATGCACTGTAATTTGCTTTGGCATCTTCTTTTCCCATATGATACAGTTCTATCAGTTTGGCGGCATTTTTTTCCAGGCGGGATATTTCCACCTTGTTTTTTGGCTGTATTATAAATGCCCTGCCCAGTTTTTCCTGCATATACAGGTGGTTCAGCTGGCGGTTGTACATATTGTGCCTTTCGTTCATGGCTTTTACAAAATTGGGGTATTTATGATACATAACCCTTGACGGATATCGGTTGACACTCCGTTTTTTTACAAAACCGCGGTGCTGTGTCAATATTACAAGATTTTTTCTGTGTCCGTCGGCAATACTCTTTTCTAAAGGAATGCTGTCACACACACCGCCGTCCAGATACTTCCTGCCGTTTACCGTCACAATGTTGGACAGTATGGGCAGACTGGCGGAGGCACGCAGACCGTCCATATCCTGCTTTCTGCGCAGGTCAGTCAGCTGCAGATATTCCGCTTTGCCGCTGTCCACATTTGACACAACTGAATACAGCTTTGTTTCGCTGGCGGCAAAAGCATCATAGTCAGCCGGGTCCAGCTGGTTTGGAATCATATTGTATGAAAAATTCACATTGAACCAGTCCCCGGTTTTCAGCAGGTGATGCACACCGGCATATCGTTCATCCTTAAGATAATTTGTAAATGTTCTCAATCCGCGGCCAATCTGCTTTGCCTTGAAGTTTGCACCGTTCAGCGCACCGGCAGACACCCCGTAAACGCTGCCGAAATCAATACCCTTTTCCATCAGATAGTCCAGAACGCCGGCTGTGTATGTTCCGCGCATACCGCCGCCTTCCAGCACAAGTGCATAATCTTTATACATTGCTACACCTCTCATTCATATATAAAAATTATATTCCGAAATCACCCTGTTTGCAAGACGGCAAAGGGTGTGGCAACCGCCGGATTGTGATAATTTTGTGATATATCAACAAACAAATATAAATATTATCTACATAGTGAATATGGTAAAGATACAATACATTCTGAAATAATTATAATAATGCTTGTATACAAGTCAGACTTTGCTATTTTGCAGATATTTCAAGGTAAAAACAAGGCATTATATAGTAATTGAGACATTTATTCCGATTCACTGTAATTCTTGTATACAAGAATTTGACACATACGGAATTCAACAGGAGGAGATATATATGAGAAAACTGACACCGCTTATGACAGGCTGGCATTTTACCGGCATCGACGGGGAAAAAGCGGCTGTAAATCTTCCTCACACATGGAACAGCACAGACGGGCAGGACGGCGGCAACGATTACAGACGCGGCTGCCGGCAGTATGACAATACATTTTCTGCCCCGGATTTTGACAGGGAAACACAGCGTGTCTACCTGCAGTTTGACGGCGCAAATGCCAGCGCAACTGTAAAAATCAATGACAGGGAAGTAATCAGCCATCACGGCGGTTATTCCACCTTCCGCACTGATATCACAGATTGTCTGCAGGCTGAAAATACCATTTCAGTTGCAGTGGACAACAGCGTAAACAGCCGTGTATATCCACAGAAGGCAGACTTTACCTTCTATGGCGGTATCTACCGCGATGTCCAGCTGGTTGTGGTAAACAGAATGCATTTTGATATGGATTACCACTTTGGTCCGGGCATTAAATACACCACACAGGTAAACGGCACAGATGCCGTTGTAAATGTGGACACCTATATCAATGATGAAGCAAAACAGCAGGGTGCACAGGTAAAGGTGGTGCTGGCAGACCGGCAGGGCAACACTGTAGCAATGGCAGACGGCACATCGGTGCAGCTGCCTGTAAAAAATGTCCGTCTCTGGGACGGGGTAAAAGACCCTTATCTTTACAGAATCACAGCAGTTCTTGTAAAAGACGGGCAGGCTGTGGACGAAATCAGCTGCAACTGCGGTGTAAGATATTTCCATTTCAGCGAAAAAGACGGCTTTTATCTCAACGGCAGACGTTACCCGCTGCACGGGGTATCCCGCCATCAGGACTGGAAAAATCTTGGCAATGCACTGTCCACAGATTATATGGACACTGATATGGCACTGATAAAAGAAGTGGGGGCAAATACTATCCGCCTTGCCCATTATCAGCACAGCCAGTATTTCTATGACCTGTGTGATAAGGAAGGTATGGTGGTATGGGCTGAAATTCCATATATTTCGGAGCATATGCCGGATGGCAGGGAAAACACCATCAGCCAGATGAAGGAACTGATTGTGCAGAATTTCAACCACCCGTCAATTGTGATGTGGGGCGTGTCAAACGAAATTACCATTTCCGGCAGACAGCACAAAAAGGATATGCTGGACAACCACAGAGTGCTCAACGACCTGTGCCACGAAATGGACCCTACCAGACCTACAACCCTGGCCTGCTATGCAATGTGCACACCGTTCAACCCGGTGAGCAGAATCACAGACCTGGTGGGCTGGAACCTGTATCTTGGCTGGTATGTGCCGTTTTTATGGCTCAATGACCTGTGGGTAAAATTCTATAAATGGAAATATCCGCAGCAGAAACTGTGCTTCTCTGAATACGGAGCAGAGGGCATGCCGAATCTTCACAGCGGCAAGCCGCGCCGCGGTGACCACACAGAAGAATATCAGGCGATATATCACGAATATATGCTGAAATTCTTTGACCGCAATCCGCAGATATGGGCAAATTATGTGTGGAATATGTTTGACTTTGCGGCAGACGCCCGTGACCAGGGCGGCGAGCGGGGTATGAACCACAAAGGTCTGGTGACTTTTGACCGCAAAACAAAGAAAGACAGTTTTTATCTGTACAAATGCTGGTGGAACAGCGAACCTATGGTGCATCTTGCCGGTAAACGCTATGAATACCGCACAGAAGACACCACACAGATCACAGTTTATTCCAATCAGCCGCAGGTATCCCTGTACAACAACGGCAGTCTGATTGCCACACAGCAGGGGGATAAAATCTTTAAATTCAGTCTGAAGCTGGACGCCGAAAATCACATTGAAGTGAAAGCAGGCGATATCTGCGACAGCGCTGTTATTTATAAAACTGACACAGCTAAACCTGAGTACAGGGTGCGGAAAGGCAAAAGCCGTAACTGGGTTTAGAACATAAAACGAAAGGTAGAAAAGTATGGAAACAAATGACAAAAAAGCCCTGAAAAAGGCTTTTAAAAAGGCCAGTCGCAAGGCAACACGCCCTTGGAAAGGCCTTGCTCTGCTGTCCGGTCCGCTGACAGCAATATTCCTTGTTCTATCCATCGGTCTGGGTATGTTTGACAACACAGTTGCCCTGTTTGTGGGCGGTTCATTCTGGGAACTGGTGAACGAAGATCCAAACGCAATTTACTATGAAACAGACTATACTGATGAAGAGCGCGAACAGCGCGGCAAAGACCTGGTTTACCGGGTAGAAGCCGAAGGTGCAGCACTGCTGATGAACGAAAACGGTGCACTGCCACTGGCAGAAGGTGCACAGGTAAGCCTTGTGTCCACATCTTCAGTCAGCTTTATCTACGGCGGCACAGGTTCTGCCAATGTTGACTCTTCCAAAGCCCATAACCTGAGACAGGCTATGGAACAGGCAGGCTTCGGTGTTAACCGGACTCTGTGGGACTGGTATCTGACAGGCGAAGGCGCACAGTATGTCCGTGACGGCGGCGGCTTTACAAGCGGAGCAAAAGTGGGCGAAGCCCCTTGGTCTGCCTATACAGACGATGTTCTTTCTTCAATTGAAACATATGGCGATGCAGCGGTTGTTACACTTTCCCGTGTTGGCGGCGAAGGCGTGGACCTTACATTCCAGGAATACAACTATCTTGCCCTTGATGAAAACGAAAAATCAATGCTGGCAGGTCTGAAAGAACTGAAAGATGCAGGCAAAATCAGCAAGATTATTGTTCTGCTGAACACATCCAACCCTCTGCAGGTTGATTTCCTTAAAGAAAACGAATACGGTGTTGACGCTGTTCTGTGGACAGGCGGTGTTGGTCTGACAGGTATTGACGCAGTTGCAGATATCCTTGCAGGCAAAGTTAACCCCTCCGGCAGCCTTGTTGACACTTACTGCTATGACAACTATTCCTCCCCTGCAATGCAGAACTTTGTGCCTGTAACATATGAAGGCGACCTGACACGCATTCCGGATGTGGCAGACACATATATGATTTACCAGGAAGGTATCTATGTGGGTTACAAATATTATGAAACCCGCTATGAAGACTATGTAATGAACACAGGCAATGCCGGCGAATATGCATACAGTGACGATGTGGCATTCCCGTTTGGCTATGGCCTGTCCTATACAACATTCAGCTACAGCAATATGAACACAGTTTACAATGCTGCAACTGATGAATTTGAAGTATCTGTAACAGTTACAAACACAGGCGACAAAGCAGGCAAAGAAACTGTGCAGGTTTATCTGAACAACCCTTACACAGATTATGACAGGGAAAACGGTGTGGAAAAAGCAGCTGTTGCCCTTGTGGGTTTTGAAAAAACAGACATCCTGCAGCCGGGCGAAAGCCAGACTCTCACTGTAAAAGTGGACAGACGCGAATTTGCTTCCTTTGACACTTACGGCGCAGGTACTTATATCCTTGATGCAGGCGACTACTATCTGACAGTTGCCACAGACTCCCACGATGCTGTAAACAATGTGCTGGCTGCAAAAGGCTATACAGTGCTGGGCACAGCAGGCCGTATGGACAAAGACGGCGACAGAGCCCTTACATTCAAATGGACAAACGACACATTTGACGCAACAACATATTCAACAACACTTAACGGCACAGAAATCACAAATCAGGTTTCTTCTGCCGACCCTAACCTGTACGAAGGTATAGACCAGGAAGTTGTATGGCTGACAAGAAATGACTGGACAGGCACAATGCCAAGCACAAAAGAAACAGTAAAACTGATTCTGACAGACATTCTGGCAGAAGACCTGCAGCTGCAGCAGTATGACCCGGCTGACTATGAACCAATGGAAATGCCGACAATGGGACGGGACAACGGTCTGAAACTGGTGGATATGATTGGTCTTGACTATGACGACCCACAGTGGGAACTGCTGCTGGACCAGATGACATTTGATGAAATGGTTAAACTGATTGGCGACTCCTTCCACTGGACAATGCCTGTAAAATCTGTTGAAGCACCTGGCACCCGTGACGAAAACGGTCCACAGGGCCTTACAGTTACACTTTTCGGCAGCCAGCTGGGTGTAAACACTGCAGCTCTCACATCTGAAGATGTGCTGGCAGCCACATTCAACAAAGAACTGGTTTATCAGATTGGCAATATCGTGGGCAATGACTGTCTGGCTGCAAACGTGGCTATCCTTTACGGTCCTGGTGCAAATATGCACAGAACTCCATACGGCGGCAGAAACTTTGAATACTATTCAGAAGACGGCTTCCTTGCCGGCGAAATCTGCGCAGCAGAAGTTAAAGGCATTCAGGAAAAAGGTGTTCACGTTGTAATCAAACACTTTGCTCTCAACGACTGTGAACAGGACAGAACAGGCCTTGGTGCATGGATCAACGAACAGGCCGCCCGTGAAATCTATCTGAAAGCATATCAGAAAGCATTTGAAAAAGCAGGTGCAAACGGTGTTATGATGGCCTATACCCGCTGGGGCACAATGTGGGCAGGCGCACACAAAGGTCTTGTAACAGGTATTCTCAGAGAAGAATGGGGTGCAAACGGTCTGACAATCTCTGACAACGTTATCACAACAATGGTAAATGGCGTTGACGGCATTATGGGCGGCAACTCCACATACGATGCTATGCTGTGGTATGTAACACAGCAGCTGCCACAGTACGAAAACGATGCAGTTGTTGTAAACGCAATGAGAGAAGCCTGCCACCACAACCTGTATGCTGTTGCACACTCCTGTGGTATGAACGGTATGGGTCCTGACACAACAATCAACCTTATCAGACCAAAAGTGCTGAACATCTGTTACGGTGCACTGGCTGTATTTGCAGTCCTGTTTGTGGTTTCACTTGTTATGTGGCTCAAAAAGAAATCTGCTTTCAAAAAAACAGAAACATATGCTGAATATCAGCAGATGAAAAAGAATAAATAACTCTGAATGGAAGGATACAATTCATGAACAATGAAAAAAGCACACAGTCCGGAACAAACCGCGCCAAGCTTTATCAGCTTGTACTGTTCCCGATGAACAACGGTGCAACCAATGTATACTACATTCTCACACTGAACTTTATTGCATATTATGCCAACGGTGTACTGGGTCTGGCACTTATGTTTGCCACCACAATGGTAACAGCCATGCGTTTCTTTGACGCTGTGACAGACCCGGTAATCGGGGCACTTATCGACCGCACATCCACAAAATTCGGTAAATTCCGCCCTTATATGGTGCTGGGCAATGTGATTATGATTGTTTCCGCATTGCTTATGTACTTCGGCATCAGAATTGTGCCGGATGATATGATGTGGCTGCGCTATACCAGCTTTGTGCTGTTCTACGCACTGTATGTTATCGGCTACACATTCCAGACAGCCTGCACCCGTTCCGGTCAGACCTGCCTGACCAACGACCCGGACCAGCGTCCGCTGTTTACTGTGTTCAACACAGTTGCAAGTATGATAGGTATGGGTCTGGTGCAGTTCCTGGCACCTGTGCTGGGCAGTAAACTTGGCGGTTACAACAGCGCCAGATTCTTTGATGTGCTTATTCCGCTGGCTATTGTGATTTCCGCCCTGCTGACAGTGCTGGCGGTTATCGGCATCCGGGAAAAGGACAACGAAAAATACTTAGGCGTTGGCGGCAAACAGGAAAAAGTGCCTTTCAGCGAATATATTGAAATTCTCAAGGCAAACAAAGAACTGCAGCGCCTTATGATAGCAGGCGCAGGCTGTAAGCTGGCTTTCTCCATCGCCACAAATATGACTGTGCTGTGTATGCTGTACGGCGCAATGATGGGTGACTACAACAAGCTGTATCTGCCTATGATGATTGTGGGCTATGTGTTCAGCGCACCGTTCTTTATGCTGACTGTGCGCACCAGCCAGAAGGAAGGTCAGAAAGCTTCCCTTGTAAAATACACCAGACTGGCACTGATAATGTATGTGGGCGTGCTGGCACTGCTGGCAATGTGGAAACCGGGCAACCCTGCCACAACTCTCAGCCTGTGGCCGCTGAACCTGTACACAATAGCATTTATTGTGCTGTTTGGCATAGGCTACGGTGCATACTATGCCACAGCAGATATGCCTATCCCTATGGTTGCAGACTGTTCTGATTATGAAACCTACCGCAGCGGCAGATATATACCGGGCATTATGGGCACACTGTTCTCACTGGTGGACAAACTGGTAAGTTCCCTGGGCTCAACTATTGTTGGCCTTGCTCTGGCAATGATAGGGATAGCCACACTGCCGGATGCAAATACTCCATATGCTGACGGTATGCATATGGTGGTTATGGTTCTGTTCTGTATTGTGCCTATGATTGCATGGGTGTTCACCCTGTGGGCAATGAAAGGCTACAGCCTTACAGGCCGGAGAATGAAAGAAATCCAGGCGGTAAATGCACAGCGTAAAGATGCAATTGCAAATGGTATGTCACTGGCCCAGGCAATGGAAAAATATAAATAAAACAGCAAAACCTGCAGGTTATCCTGCAGGTTTTTTACGTTCTAAATGCAGTGGCATTTTTCCCGCTGTTTATCCTATGGCCTTCTGTACAAAGCTGTTGTCCACAATATCTTCAAACTTTACCTTGCTGTTCAGTTCCCCGGCATTTTCCAGTATGGCGCACAGTCTGTCAAAGTCTTCTTTCAGCATTATGCCGTTTTCACTGAATGCACCTATATCCTTGTATCTTTGCACAACTGTTTCAATCACAGCAATGTCTGTGTCTGCAAAGGACGGGGCAATGGCCTGTGCCACAGTGTGGGCGTCGCTGTTTACAACAAACTGCTGGCCCCTGTGTATTGCATCTGTAAACCGCTGTACAAGCCCGCTGTTTTCTGTAAGGAACTGCTGGTTTGCAAAGTAGGTTGTATACGGCACCCTGCCGCCTTCTTCGCCGATTGACGCCAGAATATAGCCTTTGCCCTGCATTTCAAGGTCTGTTGCACCGGGTTCAAACACAGTTACATAGTCCCCTGTGCCGGCGATAAATGCACCTGTCATGGCATTGAAAGCTATGGAATCATCAAAGAAAACATCCTTGCCCACTTCCATGCCGTTCTGATTCAGACAGTATTCCAGTGTCATATATGGAATGCCGCCCTTTCTGCCGGGCAGTATGGTGCTGCCTTTCAGGCTCTGCCAGTCAAAATCTTCCACAGGCTGTCTGCCCACAAGGAAAGACCCGTCACAGGCTGTCAGCTGTGCAAAAACCTTTGGATAGTCTTCCTTGCCCTGGGCATAGACATAAATCACCGCTTCCGGCCCGGCAAAACCTATATCTGCCGCATCTGTCAGCAGGGCAGTCATCACCTTGTCTGCGCCACCGGCATTTACCAGTTCCAGTTCTATGCCTGCATCTTCAAAATAGCCGTTGTGGATGGCGGCATACATAGGGGCATAGAAAATTGAATGGGTCACTTCGCTTACAGTTACCTTTACCAGTTCCTTGTCCTGTGGCTGCCTTGAACAGCCTGTGAAAACAGCTGTTAAAGTGGCAGCTGCCAGCAGCACAGCCAGCATTTTTCTCATATTCAAATGGGTTTCCTCCGTCATATATGGTTTATCATTTTCACTGCCAGTTTTTCGGCCCGGCTTATTGCGCCGTACATTGCCAGGGCGATAAAGCCCAGCAGCACAACACTCATCATTACCAGGTCCATCCTGAACACCTGCCCGGCATATACTATCAGATATCCCAGCCCTGCCTTTGACACCAGAAATTCCCCTGCAATAACCCCTACAAGGCTCAGACCTATGTTCACTTTAAGGCTCTGGAAAAATACCGGTATGTTGGCCGGCAGGACAATTTTTCTGAAAACCTGCCATTTGTCTGCCCCAAAGCTCTGTACAGTGATAATCATATTCCTGTCTGTGGCATAAAACCCGTGGGACAGCTCCATCACCGTGACTATGAGTGATATTGCCACCGCCATTGTGATAATTGCGCTGATGCCTGCACCTGCCCATACTATTATCACTGGCCCAAGTGCAATTTTTGGCAGACTGTTCAGCACCACCAGAAAAGGTGCGGCCACCCTGCCTGCAAAGTGGGAATACCACAGCCCCACCGCAATGCCAAAGCCTATAATCACTCCCAGGGCAAATCCGGCCAGAGTTTCGCCCACGGTGTATGCCACGTGCACCCACAGGTCAGCGGCTGCCATGGTAAAAAAGGTTTTTACCATTCTTGTGGGGCTGGAGACTATAAACGGGTCTACCCAGCCTGCCACAGCTGCAATTTCCCATATTGCCAGAAGAAAAATCACGGCAGTAACCTGCACCGCCTTTACACAGATATCCTGTTTTCTGATCATTTTCAGATACCGGCTGCGGCTGTAAATGGTATTGTTCATCCGCTCATCTCCTTCCACACAATGTCAAAGCATTTCTGAAATTCCGGGTGGCTTCTTGCAGCTATCGGGTCGCGGTCGGTGCCAAGATGGGGTTTTACTGTTCGCTTTATAACCGCTGGGCGCTGTGACAGTATTATAATCACGTCACTCATCGCCACCGCTTCGGGAATATCGTGGGTTACCATTATCATTGTCTGGTTTTCACTGCGCAGTATGTTGTACACGTCCCTGTTCACGTTCAGCCTTGTCTGATAGTCAAGTGCAGAAAAGGCTTCGTCCAATAACAGCAGGTCCGGCTTTACAGCCAGTGTGCGTATCAGTGCCGCTCTTTGTCTCATACCTCCGGATAATGCAGACGGATAACTGTCTTTAAAATCCCACAGACCGTATTTTTTCATCAGTTGCCGGGTGTATTCCATATTTTCCTTTGTCAGTTTGTTTTGTATCTCCAGCCCCAGCAGGGCATTTTTGTAAATGGTACGCCAGGGCAGCAGATTGTCGCTTTGCAGCATATATCCTATATTTTCACTTATGCCTGTAATTTTTCGTCCTTCCAGTATTATATTGCCGCCTGTAAGTGAGGTAATGCCGGCAATACAGGACAGCAATGTGCTTTTTCCGCAGCCACTGGGGCCCACAATACTGATAAACTGCCCCTTTTCCACCTGAAAAGACACATCCTTTATGGCCTGTGTCTCTCCCTGTGGCGTCTGATAGGAAATTTTTACATTTTCTACAGATAAAAATACGCTCATTGATATCACCTTGCTTTGAATCGGCACTGCCGTACCTGATTTATTATATTGATTGAACCGGAGATATGTGAATTGAAAATAAAAACTGCCCTGCATACGCAAGGCAGTATTTTTTACATTGTTTCAAACAGATCTGCAGCCAGTCGGCTGTATTTTTTGCACAGGTTAAAGGTTCTTTCGGTATAGCCTTCAAAAACTTCACCGCTGGCAGTCTTGAATTCACTCCACAGGCTCCACATCAGCCCCGCTGTGGCGATATAAGTGTAGAAACGGGCATATTCTTCTTTTGTGGGTTTTCTCTGCAGGTACTCTGCCAGCAGGGCATCACTTTGTTTTTTGTTGAATGCGGCGGAAATGCAGAACATTGCCACGTCCACAACAGGGTCCTGCCGGCCGGAATATTCCCAGTCTATAAGGGTAACACTGCCGTCTTTTGTCAGCAGGCAGTTGCCCGGCACAAAATCAATGTGGCAAAAGCATTTTGGCACATTCAGTTTGTCAATTTCAGCCATCAGCTGTGTCACAACAGCTTTGTATTTCGGATAGGAAGAGTAAAACTCCACTTCACTGTTGCGGCAGATTTCCTCATAGTATTCTATGGTCTGCAGAAAATCAAAATCGTGGGGAGATGCAATGTCTGCACTGTGCAGTTTGCGCAAAGCGGCAAGGGCCTGCCGGATATGGTTTTTGTTTGCCGGGTCAATGCCTTTGCTGTCTTCCAGAAATTCTGTTATTTTTGTGCCGTCAATAGGGTTGTGGTAAATCACAACATCGCTTATCCCGCGGCCGTCCAGCACCAGATAGTTGGCATATTCCCTGTAGCGGTCCACCAGCATTTCGCTGCCCTGTCCTGCGTGGCGGTAAATATACTTTTTGCCGCCGCAGTAAAATATGTAGCTGTCATTGGTCATGCCCTTGTCCATAAGATAAAAGCCGCTTATCTCATTTCTTGTCACTTTCAGGGCGCTGGCGGCAGTGTCGATGGCATCATTGAGAAAACGGGCGTTTTCTTCTGCCTTTTCCCTGTCAAATCGGGCCAGTGCGCTGTAGCCGTAATCTGTTATATGCCAGTTTTTGTCCCGGTCTTTATGCAGATACCCTGCACTGCCCAGCCATGCACGGGCCTGGCGCACCATATGTCCCGGCACGCCTATCCTGTGTGATATCTCGCTGGTGGCCACAGCCGGATTGCGGCTGTAAAAAGCCAGAATAGTCAGTGTGAATGTCTGCATAAAGATCTCCTTTTGTTTTATATATCCCAATATTAATATTATACAGTATTTTGCTTATTAAAAGTTTGAAAACAATGTGTGAATTTTGTGAGAATTTAATAAAATAAAGATTTTAGTATTATAAGTTATGAAAAATAACAAAACTGCCAGCCACAGGCAGGAAAAAGTTTTGCAAATATTCTGTTATTTTTGCTTTTTACTTCACATTGCAGTCAACTTGTCTTCACATTGGCTGAATATAATATTTTCAGCATACAAAGGAGAGTTGCAATGGAACAGAAGAAATCATTCTTTACAGGAATAAAAGAAAAATTCACAGCAAAAAGAACAGCTGCATTCATAGCGGCGGTGGCCGTGGCGGTTATGGCTGTAAAACTGCTTGCAAAAACCGGTTCAGCCCAGCCGGCAGGCTTTGAAAAAAACGGCACCCGCACCACTGTACTGCGCAGAACAACACTGAATGACAGTGTTACAGTGACAGGCACTGTGGAAAGCACACAGACGGTAAATGTAACCTGTACGGTCAGCGGTCTGACTGTCAGTGAAATACTGGTGCAGGCAGGGGATTATGTTACTGAAGGAGATGTGATAGCACGCCTTGATACATCAGACCTGCTGGAGAATATTGCCAGAACAAAAGAAAAACTGGCAGACAGCGCCCGGGCTGCCCAGACCAGTTACGACCAGGCAAAAACAGATATGTACAAAGCCTATGACAGCGCTGTAGCACAGGAAAAGGTGCTGGCAGATGCGGATGCTGCCCTGCAGGTGGCAAAAAACAATTTTGACCTGGCACAGGCCGCTGTAAAACGGCAGCAGTCAGCCTATGAAAATGCACAGGCACAGCGGACACAGGCCAACAATACCAACAATAAAAACATAGCGGATATGAACAGTAAAAAATCTGCAATGGATGCCGCTTTTGCATCGCAGGCATCAGCACAGGCAGCCTATGAAAATGCCCTGGCGGAAAATGCTGACAATACAGCTGAACTGTATGCCGCTTATGAAACAGCACAGGCTGAATATACAGCGGCACAGCAGGCATATGCCGATGCGGAAAATCTGACTGCAGAATCCACAGCCGCCTATAATTCTGCAAAACAGGCAGAGAATGATGCACTTGCAGAACTGAACACAGCCAGAACAGCTGCAAACTACACAGCGCTGGAAAATGAATACAGCAAAGCACAGCAGGCGCGTTCATCTGCAAGGGCAACCCTTGACAGTCTGGAGAAAATCTACAGCAACGCTGTTTATGCATTTGAAAAGGCAGAAGCCAACCTGGAAAACGCCTCTACCAGCGAAGAACTGGAAAGCCTGTATGAAAAATACAACAGCTGTACCATTACAGCAAATGCCACAGGAACAATTACACAGGTAAATACAACTGTGGGCTCAGTGGCCAACGGTACAATTGCAGTTATCCAGGACACAGAAAATCTTAAAATTTCCACATCATTTGCTGAATATGATGTGCAGAATATTGATATAGGTATGAAGTGCATAATCACCAGTGACGCCAATGACAAAACCCTGTCCGGCTATGTGTCACAGATTTCCCCTGTGGCCGGTGGGGGAAATATGGGTTCGTCAGATGTGTCCTTCGGGGCTGAAATCACCATTAACGGAACTGACCACGGACTGCTGATAGGCATGAATGCCCAGGCGGAAGTTGTTATCACACAGGTGTCTGATACATATGTTGTGCCATATGATGCTGTGGGTACAGATGAAAACGGAAATAAAGTTGTCTATGTACAGAACGGGGAAGAATTCACCCCTGTTACAGTCAAAACAGGTATGGAAACCGATTATTACATAGAAATCTCTTCTCCACAGCTTTCAGACGGTATGGTTATACGTTCATCAGCCAACGAAGATGAAAGTGAAACTGTTGTGTTTACTGAAGATGGCGACGCCACACAGCAGGGCGGGTTCAATATGGGTATGCTGGGCGGAATGGCAGGTGGCAACATGCCTTCAGGCGCAGGCAGACCGGACCGCGGCAATATGCCGGCAGGCGGCCCCGGCAGCAGAGGTTAGCCTATGGAAAAAATCATTGAATTACAGGATATCTGCAAATCCTTTTACCTTGGCGACGAAGAATTGAAGATACTTAAAAATATCAGTCTTACAGTCTGCAAAGGAGAATTTGTGGCAATTGTAGGGGCGTCCGGCAGCGGCAAAAGCACACTGATGAACATAAGCGGGGCGCTGGACCGCCCCACATCCGGCCGCTATATACTGGCAGGGCAGGATATTTCACAGCTGCAGGATAAACAGCTGTCAAAGATACGCAACCAGAAAATAGGCTTTGTGTTCCAGACCTTCAATCTTATCGCCCGCACCAACGCCATAAAAAATGTGGCCCTGCCTATGCTGTATGCAGGCATTCCTGGCAGCAAGGCAAACGAAAGGGCAAAGCAGCTGCTGGCACAGGTGGGTATGGCGGACAGAATGTACCACAATCCCAATGAACTGTCCGGCGGGCAGAAGCAACGTGTGGCCATCGCCCGCAGTATGGCTAACGACCCGGATATTATTCTGGCTGACGAGCCCACAGGTGCCCTGGACAGCACCACAGGCCGTATGATTATGGATCTTTTCCATAAACTGCACAGGGAACAGGGCAAAACCATAATCCTTATTACTCATTCGCCACGGCTGGCTGCAGAATGCCAGCGCATAATCACGCTGAAAGACGGCGAAACAGTAAAGGAAGAAAGGGGGGGCAGGATATGCTGTTGATTGAAAATATTCTTATGGCCTTAAACTCCCTGCGCGCCAGCAAAATGAGAGCCCTGCTTACAATGCTGGGCATAATTATTGGCATAGGCAGTGTTATAGGCATAGTGAATGTGGGGGACAGCATGACCAATGGCATCAATGACAGCCTTTCTGAAATGGGTATACGAAATATCACCATTTCCCTTGTCCGGAAAAATGATGAAAACACCACAACAGGCAATTACTTTATGTTCGGCCGTTCATCTCCCGGCAAGGCAGACCTGCTGACAGATGATATGCTGGCAGAATATAAGGATATATATAATAATTATATATCTTATATCTATACTGCCCAGTCTGTTTCAGACAGCAATGTGCAGTACAACGGCGACGAAACATCTGTTTCTGTTACAGGCGTCAGCCTTGACTATGCCCCTGCTACAGGTATGGAAATAGTCAGCGGCAGGTTCCTTACAGAAACTGACAACCGGAAAGAGAAAAAGGTCTGTGTGGTTTCTTCCACATTGTGCGGGGAACTTATGCCACTGCAGGACCCGCTGGGCTGTCAGCTGGATGTTGCCACAGGCAGTACAGTACACAGTTTTTATATCGTGGGGGTATATAAAGATTCATCTTCATCGGCCACCGGCAGCGGAATGTATATTCCCGTGTCCACTGCAAAGAAAATCAGCGGCGCAGATGCCGGCTATCAGAGCGCAACTGTTGTAACGGCGGCAGGCACTGACACACAGGCTTTTATTGATGAAACTGATTCCTATTTTTCACGGGTTTACTCCCGTAATCAGTCCTATACAGCCACAGCTTCCAGCATGGAAAGCATGGTGGAAAGCATGACGGAAATGCTGTCCACAATTTCACTGGCAATAGCCGTAATTGCAGGTATCAGTCTTGTGGTCGGAGGCATAGGTGTAATGAATATTATGCTGGTGTCCATCACGGAGCGCACCCGCGAAATAGGTGTGCGCAAGGCCCTTGGCGCAACAAACGGCTCTATCAGACTGCAGTTCATTGTGGAATCAATCGTAATATGTATGCTGGGCGGTGTTATTGGCGTCGGCGTGGGTATTATTATCGGCAATGTGGGTTCGCGGCTGTTGGGTTACAGTGCCACTGTTTCTGTTGGCACAGTGCTTATCGCCGCCGCCTTTTCAATGGCAATAGGTGTTTTCTTTGGCTACTATCCTGCCAACAAGGCGGCCAGGCTGGACCCTATAGAAGCTTTGAGATATGAATAAAATAAATCCGCATAGGTATAATGCCCATGCGGATTTTGTTGTTAATCTTTTTTACCCAGCATCCATCCGAATACTTTGCCGATAAACGGAATAACAGCCTTCCATATAATCAGCAGCCCGCCAACTGCGCCTACTGCCATCAGAATGTGCTGAATAATTGTGTAATCTCCCATTGTTTGTTATCTCCTTTTTATTTCTTTTCAAGAAAAGTTTCTACAAACTTGTCTTCAATCTTTTTATAGCTGTCCACAACAGTTTCTTCAATTTTTTTATATGCAGATACCACTTTTTCACCGATTTCACCTGTTTTCAGTGTATATTCTGTTTTTTCTTTGTTGTCGTTCAGATATTCTTCTTCCAGAACATTGTCCAGTTTGCCTTTGTTTTCGTTCATTATTCTATATCTCCTTGATTAAATGTTATTTTGTGTTATAATATTAAAACAACAGTTGTTGTTTTAATGATTTTATTATACCAACACCTGTTGACAAAAACAATCAACAATATTCCGACAATTGTTGAGATAATGGAGATAGTATATGAACACACCTAACAATAAACGCAGAAAAGACAGCCAGGACAGAATGATAAACGCTTTTGTAAAGCTTTTACAGGAAAAGGAACTGAACAAAATTTCTGTCACTGATATATGCAAGCTGGCAGAAGTGAACCGCACCACATTCTATTCAAATTATGTGGATATCTACGACCTGGCTGATGCAGTACAGAAAAGACTGGAGGAGGACATTGCCCGGCTTTACTATTACGATGGACAACACAATATGAGCAAGGACAATTTCCACAAACTCTTTGTGCATATCAAGGAAAACCAGATTTTTTACAAAACCTATTTCAAACTGGGAGTGGACGGCAAATTCAGACTGACAGAATACGACATACAGCAGGCAGTGGAATATTACAGAAATGAAAATATTGAATACCATGTGGAATTTTTCCGCAACGGCCTCAATGCTGTAATCAAAAAATGGCTGGCAAACGACTGCAAGGAAGACCCGCAGGTTATCTGTGATGTGATTATTTCAGAATACGGTATGAAAAACATAAAATAAAAAAGAGCAGGGGATTTTCCTCTGCTCTTTATATATAATATATACTTATTATAATTCTTCAGCTGCAACAACTTCGATTACAACATCGTCTTCAATATCTTCCGGATTGTCCACCTCAATAATTTCGTCAATTATTGTTTTTGTGTATCTGTCGTAAACCTTGGTCTTGCGCAGAATTCTTTCGCTTAAATCCTCTGTCAGTTCATCCTTTTTCAGACGCCATGCCCAGTTTGCATTGGTTGTGGACGGTGTGTTCATTCTGCCGTCAGCATCCAGGTCCAGCCAGTCCTGCATTGCAACAACAGCCAGTTTTGCCTTTGATGCAAATGCCAGAGTGATTATCTTGTCACAGATATCATCGTCATAATCCCAGCCGCCGTATTCCAGGCAGTATTCCTTTGAACCCTTGCCCAGTTCTTTCCACCAGCCCAGTGTGGTGTTGTTGTCGTGTGTGCCAGGGTAAACAATGCTGTTTTCTCCGATATTGTGTGGCAGATATGTGTTTTTAGGGTTGTGGATGCCGTCAAATGCAAACTGCAGAATTTTCATACCAGGATAGCCACAGCCTGCCAGCAATTCTTCAACTTCCGGTGTGATTACACCCAGGTCTTCGGCAATAACATTGAATTCACCTGTATTGATAAGACCCATTTCCTTGAACAGTTCAATGCCCGGACCTTTTACCCACTTGCCGTTCACAGCAGTTTTGTCGCCTGCAGGTACAGAATAATATGCTTCAAAGCCGCGGAAATGGTCGATTCTCACCACATCATACATTTTCAGTGCAGCTGCCATTCTGTCTTTCCACCACTGATAGCCGCTCTTTTTGTGTGCGCGCCATTTGTAAACAGGGTTGCCCCACAGCTGGCCGTCAGCAGAAAATGCGTCCGGTGGCACACCTGCCACATTGCGCAAAGTCAGGTCTTTGTCCATATCAAACAGCTCCGGATGTGCCCATACATCGCTGCCGTCATCAGAAACATAGATTGGCAGGTCGCCGATGATTCTGATGTTCTGTTCGTTGGCATAGGCCTTTACTTTTGTCCATTGCTGGAAGAATTTGAACTGCAGGAATTTCCAGAATGTAATTTCCTTTTCGTTTTCTTTTCTGTAAGCATTCATTGCACGTGCTTTTCTCTGGCTCAGACCTTTTTCCCAGTTGTGCCAGCTTGTGCCGGTCTGTTTGCTGATTGCCATATACATTGCATAGTCATCCAGCCAGTTTTTTTCTGCTTCACAGAATTCAATAAATTCCTTGTTTTCAGTTTCAATAAACTTTTCATATGCTTTGTGCCATACTTCCAGTCTTGGGCCATAGATTTTGCCATAGTCCACTTTATCTTCCCTGCTGCCCCAGTCATACTGCTTCAGTTCATCCCTGTCCAGCAGACCTTCGTCAGCCAGAATATCAAGGTCGATAAAATACGGGTTGCCTGCAAATGTGGAAAAAGCCTGATAAGGGCTGTCTCCATAACCTGTAGGGCCCAGAGGCAACACCTGCCAGTATTCCTGGCCGGAATCTTTCAGAAAATCTACAAAGTCAAATGCACTTTTGCCAAATGTACCTATACCGTAATCTGAATCCAGACTGGATATATGTAAAAGAATACCACTGCTTCTCATAAAACACCTCGTTATATGTTTATAATACAATTATATTATAGTTAATAATTTGTCAAATTCAATAGGGCACAAATGGTTTTGTAGAAAGTGTTAATTACAGCTTGTTTATGTGGTCAATTTGACAACAGGTAAATAATGTGCAATCAAAAATGAAAAATTACCATAGAAAAATGAAAAAACAGTGATATTATATATAATACAACCGGATACGAAAGAATTTTACAGATTTTTGAAAAAATCTGTTGACAAATCTGATATACGGATGTATAATGTAAAAACCGTCTGAAAAGACAGCAATAAAAACCACAAAATTCCAAAATAATGAAAAATAAGGGTTGACAAATCCCGGAACTGTGGTATAATATAAAAGCTGTCTCGGTAAGGGGTAGCAAAACACACAAAGAAGTTTGAAAAAACTTGTAAAAAAGATAAAAAAGTTGTTGACAAACTGAATTGAGTGTGATATAATTAAAAAGCTGTCACACGACAGCA
>JAFULT010000194.1 GCA_017483145.1 Oscillospiraceae bacterium
AGGCGTGCTGAAACTGTTCGGTGTGAATATGTACATTGCCGCCGCAATAATCGGCTTTGTAATAGTTATGTACGACGGTCTTATCGGCCCGGGCACAGGCACTTTCCTTATCTTTGCATATACACTGATTATCGGCTTTGACTATATCACAGCCAGCGGCAATGCAAAAATTATCAACCTGTCCTCCAACCTGGCTGCAGCCTTCAGCTATATTATGGCAGGCAAGGTGCTGTGGGCAATTGCAATACCTGCCGCGATTTCAAACCTGCTGGGCAATTATCTGGGCAGTACATACGCACTGAAAAACGGCAACAAGGCAGTAAAGAAAATGCTGATTGTGGTGCTGGTGGGTATATTTGTAAAACTGATTACTGATATTATTTAAAATAAAAACAAAACGTCATTCTGAGGCTGAAAGCCGAAGAATCGCATATAATACTACTTAAATATTTATGCGATTCCTCGTTTCCCTCAGAATGACATTTATTTTTGTTTAATATATGTTGAATTTATCGTTAAGACAGTATGGGCATAAAAAGCTGTCTCCCATTGCTTCAAAATCCTTTATTTTCAGCACCTTGCCGCATCCGGAGCATCTTTTTCTTCTGCCGATACCCAGCCCGCTCAGCACCATAAGCCCGCCGCCGACAATAGGACTGGCAAGGGTTATCTCTATGCCTGCCGCTATCAGCCTGCCGCTATCAGCCTGCCGCTGACTGGCGGCAATTTGCCAAAGGACAGATATGCCCGCAGAACGACTATGAATACTACGGAGAAAGCCAGCATACAGACACCTATGGCAAATGGTATCATCCACAGCTTCATTTCTTTTACCTGTTCTCTGAATGGTTTCATAACTGTTTACTCCTTCATTATGTATACAGCAGGTTTATTTCATATGTCTGAATATGCTTCTTATAACCCTGTACAGTATTCTCTCTGTCTGTTGGCTGACTTCCTGTACTGTCTGCGGGTAATTCATTTTTATATCGCCATTCATACAGTAAGGACAGATAAATTCATCCCCCATTGCTTCAGCTTCCTTAAAAGAAATAATATTGTTGCATTTCCGGCAGCGGATTTTCAACTCGCTTATAGCACACCAGCCCATAAACAAAAACCATGCACCGACAAGCGGACCTATTCCAAACAGGATAAAAGCAAAAAATGCTCCCACATCGGTTTTCCACAATGCATCCATAATTCCGCCAAATGCCGCCGGGAAAATATTAGGCAATACACCAATTACAATCATTACTGCAGACACAGCCATCCGCCTGTGCCAGAATCTGATATTTTTTATTCTTTGTTTTATTTCTTCCATAAATATAATCCCCCTCTGCAAATTAAACTTTAAAAACAATAAACCGGGGACATTTTACAGGTAAAAATATTTTTTCTGCACAGTCAGTCTTCAAAATCAGTGTTGCCGCAATAAGGGCATACAAAGTTGTCCATATTTTTCAGTTCTTTTGCTGTTATGTCATTTTTACAGCGGATACATTTCCTGTTTCTCTGAAAATACGGAAGAATAATCATAGACCAATAGCAAAAAATCGCCAGTAACCTTTCAGCTTTTGAAGAATACAGCGGAATATCCATCAATAATGTTGCCATAGAGTTCAGAACAAGATATATCGCTGCAGCTGTCAACACCAAACGGGAGATTCTGATTTTTCGCTTTTCTTTTTCAAAGGCAGTCATATTATACCCCCAGTTCTTCTCCCACAAGGATAACTGTGATTCTGTCCGGCACACGGGAAAAATTCAGCACTGCAGAGGTACAGCAGCTGCGCTGATAGTGGGAACAGTCGTGGCATCTGCCGTCTTCCACACAAGGTGTAGAAAAGCCGATGCGTTTGCAGTTCTGCGGTGCAACCTTTTTTACCCTTGCATTTGCTTCTGTCATAGTGTTTACAATCTTGTTTACACCGGCCACGATAAACACCTTGTCCGGGCCGTAAATCATAGGTGCCACACGGGTGGAGGCGCCGTCTTCGTTTACAATGCGGCCGTCAGAGATGATGGCATTGGCGGACAGGAAAAAGCTGTCTGCAAAAAAGCGCTGTCTTATTGCGTCTTTCTTTTCCTTTTCAGTACCTGTCTGCAGTGGTGCAAGATAATTGAACACACCGCTTTTCAGCCAGGCGTCAACACCTGTCTGGCCCAGTGTGACGCTGCCGCCGTTGGCAACTGTCTCCCCTTCTGCCACAAGGGTTTTCAGCAGTGGCAGCACATCTTCCTTTGTCTGCACAAAGAAAGGTCTGAACTGTCTTTTTTTCAGATTATCCATAGTTTTCTGTACCAATGTCATATCAAATTCCATACTGACCTCCGATTTTCACCTGTTTTTCATTGTATTATTTTGCGATAAATGATATCATTAATATATACGGATAATGTGATATAGTCACATAAATTCTTATCACTTTTATATTATACTGTTTTTATAATTAATTCAATAAGGAGAAGTTTATATGAAACTGGTTAAAGGCGAAAAAATGCCTGAATTCACATATCTGAGCCCATATGCTGACGGCGAAAAGAAATTCAGCGAATATGCAGCCGGAAAGAAAGCATTTGTGGTTTTCCTGCGCTATTACGGCTGTACTGTATGCCGTCTGGACCTGCACACCTATGCACAGAGAATTAATGAATTTGATGAAAAAGGTGCAAAACTGATGGTTGTGCTGCAGTCAGACCCGGATCTGGTAAACGAAGAAGCACCGCTGGGCACATTCCCATATGAAATCGCCTGCGACCCATCACAGGCTGTTTACAGACAGTTTGAAATTGAACCTGCAAAAAGCATGCTGGCAATGATCGGCGGTGGTCTGTTCAAAGCATTGAAAAAGATGAGTGCCGCAAAGACAGCAGGTTTTGAACACGGCAAATACGAAGGCAACGAACAGCAGCTGCCTGCAATGGTGCTGGTGGATGAAAACGGTGTGATTGAATTCAGCCACTATGCAAAGAACCTGGTGGATATGCCATCAGTTGATGAAATGCTGGCAAAAATTTAATAGGTTATAATAAAATTTATTATAAATTTTTATTCGAAAAAGGAGATTTTTTATTATGGCAAAATTAGAAAAAGGCATGAAAATGCCTGACTTTACAGTTGATTCCGTTCTGGGCACTGAAATCGTAAAAGACATCAAATTCAGCGAACTGGTTGGCGGCAAACCAACATTCTTCTGGTTCCAGAGATACATCGGTTGCCCACCATGCAGAATGGACGTACATCTTCTGACAGTTGCACATCCTGAATTTGTGGAAAAAGGCGCAAACATCGTTGTTGTAATGCAGTCCAAACCTGAAATCGTTCTCCGCGATATGAACGGTCAGACACTGCCTTTCCACCTTGTATGTGACCCAACAGAAAGCCTGTACAAAGAACTGGAAATCGGCTCTTTCGACCCTGACAACAGAGGCGAAATGAACGAAGAAGAACAGGCAAGAATGGCTGTTAAAATCAAAGGCATGCAGGACAATGGCTATGCACACGGCGATTACGAAGGTAACGAACAGCAGCTGCCTGCATTCTTTGCAGTAGACGGCGAAATGAACGTTCTGGAAGCACACTATGCAAGAAACCTGGGCGATATGCCATTTGCAGGCGAAGTTCTGGCAAAATATTTCTAATTTATAACAGAATATTTCCGTATAAAGGGGGCGGCATCCACTCCCTTTTATATTTATATTGGCAAATACATATGATATATGGTATAATATAAATACATATAAAACGGAGGTAACCACCCATGAAATTAGTAAAAGGCGATAAATTCCCTAACTTTACAGTTAACACAGCATTTGAAAACGGTCTGACAATCGAAAAAATTGTAGACGGCAAACCAACAATGTTTATGGTTCTGCGCTACATCGGCTGTACAGTATGCCGCTATGACGTGCACGTTCTGACAGAAAGATACAATGAATTTGTGGAAAAAGGCGTTAATGTTGTAGTAGTAATGCAGTCCAAACCTGAAACAGTACAGAGAGACCTGGCCGGCGGCACACTGCCATTCCACCTTATCTGTGACGAAGCACAGGAAATCTACAAAACACTGGAAATCAACGCTGCTAAAGATATGGCACAGCTGTTGGGCGACGGCATGGCCAAACTGCAGGAAAAAGGTGCAAAAGCTGCAGCTGCAGGCTTTGTACACGGTGATTACGAAGGTATTGAAGAACAGCTGCCTGCATTCTTCTATGTAGACGCTGACCTGACAGTTAAAGAAGCACATTACGCAAAAGGCATTATGGATATGCCAACTGTTGACGATATGCTGGCTAAAATCTAAAAAGATTTTATAAAAAAAGGACCTCTGGCGGGTCCTTTTTTATTATACTGCAAAACAAAACCCGCACCGGCCTGTCCGATGCGGGTAATATTTTAAAGATTAAGCAAGTTTTTCAATAGCAGCTTTTACACGTGCAATTGTTTTTTCTTTGCCGATGATTGCAGCCAGTTCTACGCCGCCGCCCGGTGTGAACTGTTTGCCGGAAACAGCAACACGCAGTGGGTAGAGAACAAGACCGTTTTTAACACCCAGCTGACCGATAAGTTCGAACAGTTTGTTGTGGATGTTGTCCATTGTCCAGTCATCCAGACCTTCCAGTACAGGCAGGATGTGACCCAGCATTTCTTTGGAGTTTTCCGGGTTTGTTTTCATCTTTTTGTTTGTGTACAGTGAAACGTCATATTCTGGCATTTCATCGATAAAGTCTACCTGTTCAGACAGGTCGCCCAGAACGTCGCAGCGTTTCTGCAGCACCTGGCACAGCAGGTCAATATCGCATTCGCCCTTCAGAGTTTTTCTGATGTAAGGCAGTGCTTTTTCTTTGAAATCTTCAGCTGAAAGTTCACGGATGTATTCACCGTTGAGGGATTTCAGTTTTGCCATATCAAAGATAGCAGGTGATTTGGAGATGTTTGCAGGGTCAAATACCTGTGCAAGTTCTTCCAGTGTGAATTTTTCCTGTTCTGATTTTGGTGACCAGCCCAGCAGAGCAATATAGTTCAGGATTGCTTCTTTCAGGAAGCCCATTTCTACCAGGTCTTCGTATGAAGCGTCACCGTGACGTTTGGACAGCTTGTGCTGTGCGTCTCTCATAACAGGTGGGCAGTGAACATAGTCAGGAATTTCCCAACCGAATGCCTGGTACAGCAGATTGTATTTAGGAGCTGAAGACAGGTATTCTGCACCGCGGATAACAGGGTTGATAAGCATAAGATGGTCATCAACAACGTTTGCAAAGTTGTATGTTGGCATACCGTCAGCTTTCAGCAGAACCTGGTCGTCCAGTGTGCTGTTTTCAACTGTGATACGGCCGTAAACAAGGTCGTCAAAATATGTCTGGCCTTCATCAGGAATTCTCTGACGGATAACGTAAGGAACGCCTGCATCCAGTTTAGCCTGGATTTCTTCTTTGGACAGGTTGCGGCAATGGTTGTCATAGCCTGGCACCTGGCCGGACAGCTGTTTGATTCTGTTTACTTCTTCCAGTCTTTCTTTTGTACAGAAGCAGTAGTAAGCAGCACCTTTTTCTACCAGCATTTCAGCATATTTTTTATAGATGTCTTTTCTTTCAGACTGAACATATGGGCCGTATGGACCACCGATGTCCGGACCTTCATCCCAGAAAAGTTTTGTCTCAGTAAGTGTGTTATATATAATCTCAACAGCACCCTCCACCTGACGTGTCTGGTCTGTGTCTTCAATTCTGAGCAGGAAATCGCCATTGTGTCTGCGTGCTGTGAGGAATGCATACAGAGCTGTGCGAAGGTTGCCAACGTGCATATAGCCTGTTGGACTTGGGGCAAATCTGGTTCTAATTCTTTCTAATGCCATGATAATCCTCCGAGTTTGTTAATTCGTATATATATCTTATTATTTATTTTCGACTTTGTCAATTGCAAAACAATCAAAAATGTGTTATTATGGGGTATATTATCTTTAGAGATGCTCAGATGTGCGCCAACGGCATACAAAAATACTATAAAACAGCGTATGCAGCACACTGGGTAAATACAGCAAGGAGGCACAGTATGGAAAAAGATAACGCAAAAAAAATAGTTTTCAGCGGCATTCAGCCAACAGGTTCATTCACACTC
>JAFULT010000195.1 GCA_017483145.1 Oscillospiraceae bacterium
CAGCTGCAGGCAAAGCTGAAAGAAAATACAGATTTCAGAACACAGGGAGAAATTGATGCAGAGGCAATAAAAAGTCAGTTTGTAAAAACAGAAAGCAGATTTTTTATAACAGTAGGGCAGATTGACTGTCCTACAGGCAGGATAGTTGTGGCAGACCCGCTGGCCTATCTGCCAAGTCCGCAGTTTTCACCTGTGTTGAAAGAAACTATCCCGGCAGGGAGATACGACGTGGAAGTGTCAGTCTGCAGACAAAATGATATAGGTCTCCGTATGTGTACCGCAAGGCTGAAAGTAAAGCAGACAGAAGCCGTTACATATAAAAAAGCAGCATCAACCGACGAAAGTGCAATAAAACTGAAAGACGGAGTGCTGCATGGCTTCCCGGTAGATGCGGGGATGATGTGTTTCTGTGATGTCCAGGTTGCAGATGAATATAGGGTGTTTATCGATAAATGGTACGCAGAAAACCCCGATGGCAACCACTACGATGATTATTTTGCGGCTTTCTTTGCTGACAGCTATGCAAAATTACCGGCTTATCAGCGTGAAGGCGGAGATTTTATAGAGTGGACAAACCCGGACACAGGCAACAGACTTGTTATGGTAGCTTCCGGCTTTGGTGACGGTTTTTACAACAGTTATTATGGCTATGATGCTGGTGGAGAAATTTGTGAAATTATAGTTCCTATGGTAAATCCTGCAATTTTCGGCTGTTAATATATAGATATCAGTTTTAATAAATAATAGATTGCAGCAGATAACAGACCTGATAAATGAAAACAGTAAATAAACCAATATTAAATAAATTTGCAGATTGAAAAAATACAGCATTAATGGTATATTAATATAGTGTAAAATTATTTAAAAGAAAGGGGATAGCCTTGAATACAAATCAGAAAATGGAATTCCTTTCCAGATATCATGATTTCTGGGACCATCTCAGCGATGATGAAAAGGAATTTGTCTGCAGAAATACAGAGGTTGTCAGTTATCATCCAGGGCAGAATGTGCACAGCGCTGATTTGCGGTGTGTAGGTGTATTGTTTGTCAAAGAAGGATGTCTCCGTGTATATATAATGAGTGAAGAAGGCAAAGAGGTTACTCTTTACCGTGTGAATCCGGGAGAAGTATGTATTCTGTCTGCTTCCTGTGTTCTCAGCGAAATTACCTTTGATGTATATGTTGATTCAGAAGAACTTTCACAGGTTGTGGTGCTCAATGCATTTGCATTTGCTAAAATGATAGACAATAATATCTATGTGGAAAATTTCTCAAATAAAATGAAAGCAATCCGTTTTTCAGATGTAATGTGGACAATGCAGCAGATTCTGTTCTTCAGTTTTGACAAGCGCCTGGCTATTTTCCTTTACGAAGAACTTATCAAAAATGGGCCTATTATCCGTTACTCACATATGGAAATTGCAAAATATCTTGGCAGCGCAAGAGAAGTTGTTTCCCGTATGATGAAGTACTTTGAAAAAGAGGGAATTGTAAAAGTTTCCAGAAAAGAAATTGAAATTATAAATAAAAAGAAACTTATGGAAAAACTGTAACAACTTTTAAAAAGTTTACAGTAATCAGGTGATTTAATCACAGTATAAATATAATTATTGTGATATATTATATGTAACGAATATAAATAAAGGAGAAAAATTATGGCTCTTGTACTCACAAACGAAAACTTTAACGAAATTATCAATGGTGACAAACCTGTTTTGGTAGACTTTTGGGCAACATGGTGTGGTCCTTGCAAAATGCTGGCACCAACAATTGAAGAACTGTCAGCAGAACTGGAAGGCGAAGTAGTTGTAGCTAAACTTGATGTTGACAAAGCACAGGACGTAGCTATGAAATATGGCGTAATGAGCATTCCTACACTTGTTCTCTTCGAAAAAGGCGAAGAAGTAAGACGTACAGTAGGTTTCCAGCCAAAAGCAAGACTGCTTGATTTTATCAAAGGCTAAAATGTATTAATAAACCGGCTTTATGCCGGTTTATTGTTTTTTTATACCTTGTTTTTTAGAATTTGATTTGATAGAATAAATTTAACAGAATCTGTAAAGATTGAATTATTTGGAGGAAGAAAGGAAATCTCATTATGATTAAGAGACCTTTGATTATTGACTGCGACCCTGGCATTGATGATGCAGAGTGCATAATGATGGTGCATGGAAGCGGCAAATTTGACATCCGCGGTATCACAGCTGTACACGGCAATGTACCACTGTCTCATACTTCACAGAATGCCCTTTTTTTAAGCAAACTGTATGGTATTGACTGTCCGGTATATCTTGGCGCGAAAGAAGCTATTATCCAGCGTCTTTCACGTGCTGAATATGTACACGGAAACAACGGCCTTATCGGCTTTGATACAACTCTCCCTGAAGGTGCACAGTTTGCACAGGGCCATGCCTGGGACTTTATCTGGGAAGAAGCTGTAAAACAGAATGGTGAACTGGAAATTCTTGCTATCGGTCCACTCACTAACCTGGCAATTGCAGTTATGAAACATCCTGAACTGCCAAAACTGGTTAAAAACCTTGTTATTATGGGCGGTGCAGCCGGCAGTGGCAACTTTGGTGTTTATTCAGAATACAACATTGCACAGGACCCACATGCCTGTGAAATTGTTCTGCAGGCTGGTTTCCCTAAATTTACAATGGTGGACCTTAATGCTTGCCGTTCAGTATGGCTTAATGGTGAAGAAATAGAAAAACTGCGCAATCTGCCGGAAAACAACAGATTTGCAGCTCTTGCAAAACGGATGCTCAAACATGAAGATGACAATAAATCCAACTGGCAGGATGATGCTTTTGTGGATGAATATCATTACACATGTGACCCTGTTGCTGCTGCAGTTCTGATTGATGAAACAATCGGTCAGTATGTGGACAAATATGTTTTCTGTGACTGTGTTGGCGAAATGACAACAGGTCAGACAGTTATTGACTGGCTGGGCTTTGCTCCGTTTAAAAACGTTAAAATTCCTGTAGCACTTGACAGAGATAAATTTGCTGAAATTTACTTTGAATGTGTAAAATCCTATGAAAAGGAGGACTGCTGATATGCTGAAAAAGAGACCTATAATTATGGATGTTGACACTGGCGTTGACGATACTTTGTCTTTGCTTCTGGTTGCAGCAGCAGAAAACCTTGACCTGAAAGCTGTTACAACAGTTTTCGGTAACTGTGCTGTAGATGTAACTACACCAAACACACTTAAAATCCTTGAACTTTACGGAATGGATGTACCTGTGGCTGCAGGCGCATACCGTCCTGTAATTGACCCACCTATTGACTATTCAATTGCACCAATGGTTGATATCCATGGCCGTGACGGTCTGGGCAATGTTGGTGACAGACTGCCTGCACCTACAAAACAGCCTGTTAATATGACTGCTGTTGATCTTATGGCCAAAGCCATTAAAGAATGTGATGAAAAGATGACTATTGTTGCAACAGGTCCTCTTACAAATATTGCACATTTTCTGCTGGCATATCCTGATCTGCATGAAAAAGTGGAATGTATCGCATTTATGGGTGGTGCTGCATTTGGCGGCAATATGGGCTTCTCTGTAGAAGCAAATATTGGTCACGACCCGGATGCTGCACAGATTGTATTTATGAGCGATGTTCCTAAATATATGTTTGGTCTGGATGCCACAATGGCTTGTTTTATCACAGATGATGAAAGACAGGCACTTGCTGACAATGGCGGTGAAACAGGTAAATTCCTGCAGGCCTGTCTGCAGCAGTATTCAGATATCTATAAAGCACTTGGCGGCCTGCCTGGCGCTGTTCTGCATGACTCACTGCCTGTAGCATGGCTGCTGGATGAAACAGTTGTGGAACTGGCACACTGCCACGTAGAAGTAGAACTGAAAGGTGTTAAAACACGCGGCTGTACAGTAACTGACCTCAGAGGCTACAGCAAAAAACCTGCCAATACATATGTAGCAATGAAAGCAGACAGAGAAAAACTTATCGGAATGCATATTGAAGCAGTTAAAAAATTCAATTAATAACATAATATTATTAAAACAGCTGACAAGGTGTACACCTTGTCAGCTGTTGGCTTTATTATGATTTGTGTATTGATTACAGTAAAATAGTATTGAAATCTTCAACATCAAGTGTTGTCAGCTGTTCATCATCAATTGAATCAAGCGCAGCCAGTCTGTTGGCCTGGTTGATAAGTGCCTTTTCAAAAAAGTTTCTTACATCACGGCCGTTGGCATAGTTTGCAGGGCGGTTTTCACAGCGTTTTGTGAAAAACTCCATTGCAAATTTTTCCGCTTCTTCACTTAATTTCAAATCTGCTTTTCTTGCATTAAGTTTGAGGATACCGATAAGTTCTTCCGGTGTATAATCATCAAAAAACAGATATTTGTTGAAACGGGATTTAAGCCCAGGGTTGGAATTAAGAAATTCTTCCATAGGTGCTGGGTAACCGGCAACTATAACAATCAGATCATCACGGTTATCTTCCATATATTTGAGAAGAGTGTCAACCGCTTCAAAACCATAGTCTGTTGCACCTCTGTTCACAGTCAGGGAATAGGCCTCATCAATAAACAGCACACCGCCTTTGGCTTTTGCTGCCACTTCCTGTACTTTCAGAGCAGTCTGGCCTACATAGCCGCCAACAAGACCGGAACGGTCTGTTTCGATAAGATGACCTTTGGAAAGTAATCCCATGGCTTTATAAATTTCAGCCAGTAAACGTGCAATAGTGGTTTTACCTGTACCTGGGTTGCCACTGAAAACCATATGCAGGCTCATATCAGGGCTGTCCATACCGCGGTCTTTTCTGATATTTCTTATTTTAACAAGATTTATAAGGCTTTTTACATCTTCCTTGACTTTTTCAAGCCCGATAAGCGTGTTCAGCTCTTCCAACAGCTGGTCCAAAGTTTTTTCCGGTTCTTTTTCTTCTTCCTGTTGCTGTTGAATTTCTTCTGTTACAGCTTTTTCAACCTCTCCAACAGGAGTTACAACAGGGGAAACAGGCACAACAGGTTTTGCCACATTTTTTTCTTTTTCTGCAAGTGAACCGAAAGACATATTTACACTATCGATAAATGTTTTATCAATATAATCCTGCATATTGTCGCAGAACAACTTAAGGGAATAACTTTCAGTCTGACCGGAGCCATCACATTTTATAAATTCTTCCCCCAGCATGCGATACAGTTGTAGAATAAGCTTTGATGTTTCCTTTACCCGGGCTGAATTATTGTCTGCTTTTACAAAAGCTTTAAAACAGTAAGGCACTTTATTTGTGAAATCAGAACCGTACACTCTGTTTGCGATGGCATATTCTCTCATTTCTTTTACAGAATAGGAATATCCCAGATATTTTTCGATAAATTTTGATTCAGCTGATGTAATTTTTGCATCGGCAAAGCTGAGATTGAGCAGAAAATGAAACAATTCACCGCGGAAAATTTCTCTGGCAGGAGCAGAGTTGTTTTTATCCCATAAATCAGTAGTTTCCAGCACATCACACAGGGAATAAGCTGTATTAAGAATGGACTTAAGTTTAGTACTCATTTTTTGTTCCTCGTTTTCTTTTTGGTAAGGTGATAGCTGTCATACAGCATCTGCAATATCTGTTCTTCATCTGCATCGCCGCCAACTGTAACAGTACTCCAATGTTCCTTGTTCATATGGTAAGCAGGGGAGACGGCTGCAAAACTTTCTCTCCAGAAGGTTGCCCATTCCGGGCTGTTTTTAAAATTGATACATATGTTGCCGTTTCTCTCATAGATAAGCGCAAAGATTTTCCTGTTGTCTTTGTGTCTGATTGCAGCCCACACACCCTGGTCAAAAGGGTAATCCAGGTAAACATTTTCAAATTCAAGACATTTGTTAATAGAATAGTTTATCATATTAATAACTTTAAACCATACAAAATAAACTGTCAATCTTTACTTTAAAGATGTGCTGTGTTAAAGTTAAAATACAGATATATGAATTGAACAAGGAGTAATTATGAAGAAAGTCAAACTGTTCTTTCTTGCTTTGTGTATGTTGGTTTTTACCGCCTGCAGTGATAAAATACCGGAAAAAGAAGAAATAGTAATTTATCACGCAACAGATATGCACTATCTTTCCCAGCAGCTCACAGATAATTCCCCGGAATTTATAGAGATGATTGCAAATGGCGATGGCAAAATGATTCATTACATAGAGCAGATAACAGAAGCTTTTGTGGCCGATGTCATAGAAGCAAAACCGGATTACCTGCTTATTGGCGGTGATGTTACCTTCAATGGAGAAAAGTTAAGTCATGAAGATTTTGCCCGGAAATTGAAAAAAATTGAAGAAGCCGGAATACAGGTGCTTGTAATACCAGGCAATCATGATGTGGATTATCCTTTTTGCTATAAGTTTGAAGGGCCGTACTATTCACAGACGGAACGTATGACGGATGAACATTTTGAAAATGTTTATGCTGATTTTGGGCTTAAACAGGCATATTCAAGAGACGAGAATTCGTTCAGTTATTTCTATAAACTTACAGATAAAGTTACATTACTGGCACTTGATACCAACCGCGGTGGCGGTACCGGTGTGGCAGGGGTTGACACTGTTGCCTGGATAGAAAAGGAACTGTCAAAAATGAAAGAAGGCACTAAACTTATTGTTCTGACACATCAGACCTTACTTGATCATTTTCCATCAGAAGATTTTTCAAACCAGTATTCCATAATCAATAATACAAAACTGATAGAAATATTCAGTAAATATGGAATAGCCCTTAATTTAAGCGGGCATATTCATACCCAGCATTTGCTTGCTGAAAATAATATTAC
>JAFULT010000196.1 GCA_017483145.1 Oscillospiraceae bacterium
TCCGCGGGATATCCAGCCACAGTGGGGGCATATAAATGTTGCTGACGGTCAGCTTATCCTTACAAAGTATGACTTTGACAAAGGCTGTTCGGTAATAGAACATTACAATGCACAAACTTTGCAGCATATAAATAAGGTGGAAATGTCCGATTCACCTGATATAAGACTGCTTAACACCGTTGTATATAAAGAAGCCTATGCTTCACAGTACAGTTGGGGTGACGGCGAAACAGGCCTTATGATTATCGGCAAAGACGGAGCAAGAGAACAGCGGGTGAGATATGATGGCGGTTACCGCTATGAAAACAGCAACGATTATAACTACCCTTACCGTTATATAAGCCAGGATATCGAACTGCTCACCGATGACCTTATACTTGTGGGCGGCACAGACCTTTACAGCTTGAGCAATGGTGAAGCCTGCTATACAGTAACCCAGTGTGAATATGAAAATGATGGAACAAAATTTGTTTTACGCCGTGGTGACAACACCGACAGTTTTGACCCTTATCTTGCTTTGTTGTATAAAGACGGCAAGGTGACCGACAGCTTTTTCAGCAATGCACTTGACATTCACGAGGGATTTACAAACAGTGAAAATACAGAATATGCACCTGCACAGTACAGCTTTTCTGCAAACAACCGTGCAATAACCATTATTTGTGACCTTACACAGCTTACACTGACTGCCGATTTTGACAGCAAAACTTTGCAGGGGCAGTATAATATAACTGAAGACCGCCTCAGATATGAATATGCAAAATCTGCCGACGGCCGTCTGTCTCTTTGGGGCGGAGCATCTGCAGGTGGCGGTGATTATTCTGTGCAGGCACTTATTGCAAAGGATAACACTACAGGTCAGCTTAAATACCTTGGCTGTCCGGGTGGAATGTACGGCGGTGGTGCTGACTGGGGCTTTTTCAAAAACGGGGATATGTACATCTTTGGCCGCAGTGAATTTACTGTGTTTTCCTCCGATTTGAATGTTGAACAGCCAATTTTCAAAATGAGTGAAAAATTTGCATTGGGCCCAATGAAAGACCAGAATATAATTGCCCGATATCTGTTCGCAGTACGCCGAGATCCTGAAACTTTCGGTTATACTGTCGTGTTTACAGAGGTTCCTTACTATTATGGTTTAAAATACCCTGAGGTTGGCAGCTATTACGATTTCAGCCGAAACCACAACTATTCGGTTGCCTTGCTGGATGCTGACGGCAAAATGTACAAGTATTTCAAAACAGATATAGACGTCAAGACTACCGCATTTGGCTATGTAAATATGGATATGTATATGCAGCCTGATGGTCTTATGCATATGACCACTTGGGTTAAAAACAAGGAAAACATATTTGATGATTTTACTGTGAACCTTGAAACAGGTAAAGTGACAAATCTGTTGAAAGAAAAATATACGGATGAAATTACAGCAGCGGCGTCAGAAATAGTACAGCCTGCTGCAGACTTTATCCACAACTTTAAAGGCGGTGCATTTGTTGATATGGAAAGACCAATTGACGAAAATCTTAATCCTTACAGCAGCAAGCCACCTTTTTATGCAATGCAGAAAGATTACAGCCAGCTTATCTATGTTGAAAAAGCGGCACAGCAGTACTATCTTGACAGCTTTGCAGAATATGCAATTTATCCTGACCTTACATATTACAGAGTAGAGAGCAAAACACCTTTTCTTGCAAATATAAGTGGAGAAATATGGTGTAATACCGACTTGTGTGAAGAGATTGAGCAGAAAATTTTTGACACAGACAGCATTAAAGTGGAAAGTATCGCAGGTAATGCATGCGTTATCAGTGTGCAGTATCACACAAATGCAAATGCAGAAAAGCAAACTGCTTATTATTCAATGTGCAGAGATTACAACAACAATACCTTGCCACAGTGGGTTTTCACAAGTCTTGTAATGTAATTGTATGGGACAATACAACAAAAAATATATAAAATTTCCAACATATAAAACAGTTCTGAAATTTTAAATTCGTCTAACAGCTAGCATCCCTATTTAATGGAGGATTAACAATGAACAAAATTAAAAATTTGAATATGTATCAAAAATGTATTTTGGCTTTGCTGGTAGCTATGTTTGTGGTTTTTACAGCAGCATATTTTTTAGTGTCCTCCAAAGTTGGTTTTAAATATAATGATGTTATACTCCAGCCACGATATGACAACGGAATCACTGTATATGAGGGTCGCATAAAAAGAAAAGATGCTGTTTTTACTGTTACAGAAGATAAAGTAGTAACATTTAACTACGGTGATAAAACCTATGGGCCTTACACTGCCGTTGAAGACCCGACAGCCATACCAAAAGACTTTGAACACAAAAAGAATATGACGGGTGTGGAACTGCGTGAGGGCAATAAAGTGGTATTCCGCGGTGCAGTTATTGTAAACAGAGGAACTAACGCTGATTTAATGCTTATCGATGAGGAAGGTTTTCCCGAAGGTTTTGATATAACTTTTTCCGACGGATACAATACATACGATGGCGACGGTAACATCGTTGATGAAATGAAACCATCCGCAACATCTATACTCAAACTGATGTCAGAACCTGAACTTACCAGCAACGGAGACTGGCAGATATGGTTTTACTGTGTTTTGATTTCTGTAATAACTGCTGTTTCTATTCTGTTTGCTGATGAACTGTTTCGTTGGAATCTGTCTTTCCAGATGCGAAACGTCGAACGTGCCGAACCATCCGAATGGGAAATTGCGGGACGGTACATAGGCTGGACAGCATTTACAATTGTCGTATTGGTTTTTTATATATTGGGACTCAAATAAACAGATTTTGTAAACATAA
>JAFULT010000197.1 GCA_017483145.1 Oscillospiraceae bacterium
CTTGATCTATGCGGAAAACAGACAGAACAAAGCGCACATCCGCATTGCAGCAGAGTCTCCGATGCTTCTGGATTCAATTGCAGTACAGCTTACAGCATATTCCCACGCCAACCCGTTTGTAGAGTTTTTTCTCAGCTCCGGGAAAGCAGAGCGCATCCTGCAAAAACTGTTGGACGGCACATTGGATATCGTAATTCTGGCAGAAGACAATAATCTTTCTCTGAATGAAAACTATGGTAAAATTCAGATTCCACGCCGTACAAAAGAGGGTGCATCTACAGCGTACGGTTTGATTGTTGAAAGCATTGATGAAGAAAAATATGCTTTTGTTGTTTGGAACAAATCCATACAGTCAAAGGACCGTGACCGTGTATTGTTTGCCATAGAAGCAGAGTATTGCTCGCTGAAAAGCGGCTATGCGGATTATCTTGAGTAAATGTTCACATCTGAACGGTAGAAAAGAACGTTTTACTGTGATAAAATAATAAAAACGGAGGTGAGGATGATGGCACAGAACATGCAGAAACAAAAAGGAACGGATTCGGATGAGCATATTCTTGCTTGCCTTTCTTCTGCTCCTTCCAATGCAAAAATCATCCGAACTGCGGCACGAATGGCAAACGCCTTTGACAGCCAGTTTACGGCACTGTTTGTAGAAACACCGGATTTTTCCATTGCTTCAAAAGAAAACAAAGAGCGTTTGCAGGAAAACCAGAGGCTGGCAGAACAGCTTGGGGCCAACATTGAAACCGTGTATGGTGAAGACATCCCATATCAGATTGCAGAGTTTGCACGCATTTCGGGCATTACCAGAATTGTTCTTGGACGAAGTGCTGTTACCCGCCGGCACCTGTTTGGAAAGCCGACTTTGACAGAATTGCTTCTGTCCTATGCTCCGGATATCGACATACATATTATTCCGGATAAAACCGTTGACACCACATACCACCCCAAAAGGGCAAAAAATAAGCATCACAATCTGCGTGTGCTGAAAAACACTTTCACAAGCCTGCTTATTCTGCTTTTTGCAACACTGTTAAGTCTGCTTTTCAACGAGATTGGATTTACAAGACCCAATATCATTATGGTCTACATCCTTGGGGTGCTCCTGACATCCATTGCAACATCCCATCAGATATACAGTCTGACATCTTCTATCGCCAGCGTGTTTGTTTTCAATTATCTGTTTACCGAACCACGTTTTTCTCTGACAGCCTATGAAACCGGCTATCCGGTCACATTTGTAGTTATGTTTCTCACCGCTTACATCACCGGTACATTTGCCATCCGTTACAAGGAGCAGGCACGAGAATCCACAAAAATTGCACGCCGCACAAAAATTCTGCTGGATACGGATCAGATGCTTTCCAAGGCACATGGACGAAACGAAATTATCCAGGTGGCTGCCGAACAGGTTATGAAGCTGTTGGGACGAAGCATTGTTATTTTTGACAATCTGAACGGAAAACTGTCAGAACCGATTCTGTTTCATACAGAAACAGAAAACACATATGAATTTGAAAAAGAGCAGGCGGCTGCGGAATATGCACTGAAAAACAATCACGCCGCCGGTGCTACCACGGATTTCTTTTCTGAAAGCCGCTACCTCTATCTGGCGATACGGATTAACGAACGTGTATATGCTGTGATAGGAATTGATGCTTCTTCTGCAGAACTTGACGCGTCTGAACATGATGTTCTTCTTTCAATCCTTGGTGAAACTGCACTGGCTTTGGAAAATGACCGGAATATCCGTGAAAAAGAAGCTGCCGCCATTTTAGCAAAAAGCGAGCAGCTGCGTGCCAACCTGCTCAGAACGATTTCTCACGATCTGCGCACTCCGCTGACCACTATCTCCGGCAATGCCGGCAACCTGCTGAATAATGCAGACTGCTTTGACCAGGAGACAAAGCAGCAGATTTACGCTGATATCTACAATGATTCCATGTGGCTGACCGACCTGGTTGAAAACCTGTTGTATGCCACACGAATTGAAGATGGGTGTATGATGCTGCAGACATCTACCGAACTGCTCAGTGAAATGATAGAAGAAGCGATGCAGCACATCGACAGAAAAGCAGCAGGCCGTCAGATCAGGGTTGTTCAGGAGGATGAGATTCTGCTGGTCAAAGCTGACCCGAAACTGATTGTTCAGGTTATCACCAATATTGTAGATAATGCGTTGAAATACACACCAGCCGACGCTGCGATTACACTGACGGCAAAAAGGACAGATGATATGGCACAAATCAGTATCGCAGACACAGGCAAAGGTCTTACGGATGAAGAAAAAGAGAAAGTTTTTGATAAATTTTACTGCGGCAAGAATAAAATAGCGGATAACCGCCGCAGTCTTGGCTTGGGACTGTATCTCTGCAAAGCAATTGTCGAAGCCCACGGAGGAGCAATCCGTGTTGAAGACAATCAGCCGCAGGGGGCTGTCTTCAGCTTTACTCTCCCGCTGGAGGAGCTTGTTTATTATGAATAAATTTCAGATACTGGTTGTTGAGGATGATGCGCCTGTGCGCAATCTGATAACCACAACTTTAAAAGCCCACAATTACCGTTTCATTACCGCAACCAATGGAGAAGGCGCCGTGATGGAAGCAGCTTCCCACAATCCGGATATCATTCTGCTGGATCTGGGCCTGCCGGACCTTGACGGTGTCGAGGTTATCACAAGAATCAGAGGCTGGTCGAATGTTCCTATCATCGTAATCAGCGCCCGCAGTGAGGACAGTGACAAAATTGATGCATTGGATGCCGGGGCAGACGACTATCTTACAAAACCCTTTTCTGTTGATGAACTTCTTGCCCGACTGCGCGTTACACAACGACGTCTGGCGCTGATACGGAACAACACTGTGCAGGATTCCTGTTATGAAAACGGGCAGCTTTGCATTGACTATGCAAAACGCTGTGTATATATGGCAGATGAAGAACTGCATCTGACTCCGATGGAATATAAACTTCTGTGTTTGCTTGCCAAGAATACCGGCAAGGTGCTGACACACAAATACATCCTTACCAATGTATGGGGCAACAGCCTGGAATCCGATGTGGGTTCCCTGCGTGTCTTTATGGCAACACTGAGAAAGAAACTGGAAAAAACACCGGGGGCACCGCAGTATATACAGACACATATTGGTGTTGGCTATCGTATGATACGAGTGGAATAAAACAATATGCATTGCAACAATGTTTGGGGCTTGTGCTTAATAAGAGCACAGGCCTCTTTTACTCCGGTTCAAATTGGGCCGGAGTATTTTTTGTGTTTTTTGAAACGATTTTTAAAATGCCGGTTCTGTCAGTCCCCGCCAATTTATGGTGCAATGTTATAAACGGAAAGGCGGCATGACCAATCATGCCGCCTTCTGAAAAATTATTATACTGTTTTATTGGGCCACCCGGAAGGGTGCTTTTTATAAATTATGGTTCAATTTTTTTGCCGCATTCTCTGCAGAATGTATCTGTTTCGTCTGCAGCTGCGCCACAGGAAGGACAAACTTTTACAGACAGTTCAATCACTTCTTCTGCTTTTTCAGCAGGTGCAGCATCTTCGCCGTCAAAGATATCTTTGATTTCTTCAATCGCTTCTGTGATATCTTCCTTTACATCAGCAACTATTTCAGTCACTTCTTCTTTCAGTTCTTCCACAGCTGATTCCTGTGCAGGTTCTTCTGTGGCATCAACCACAGCATAGTCGCTGTCTTCGTTTACTTCTTCCACTTTCAGAGCTTCCAGCTTTGCTTCAATTTCAGCCACAGCGTTGAAATACTGTGTCAGCAGTTCGTCATTGCTTTCGCCTGTTTTGCGCAGTACATAGTACAGTTCGCCCAGCTGTTTCTGTGCTTTGGACAGGTCATTTTTCAGTTCCAGTTCGTTTACTTTCTTTTTGCCTTTGTCCATAGCTTCTTCAGCCACAACCTTTGTCTGTTCAAAAGCTTCACTGGCAACTTTTGCTGCTTTGTCAGCCAGTTTTGCAGAGGCGTCCATTAAATCTTCAAACAATTTCATAGTAATATCTCCTTTTGATTTTATAAACAAGTCTTTTCAGAACTCAGTTAAAAAATTCACCCAGCATGCTGTTTTTAGGCATACTGCCAACAGGTATAAAGCCGATGTTGTCAAACACTCTGAACAGCCGGTCCAGTCGCTGGCCTTCGGCGGTTTCTGTATCCCTGAACTGCTCAAAATCCTGCAGGGCAGAGTGCAGAAGCAGTATTTCATAGCTGAAGGATGTGTCCAGCAGCAGGTCAGCATTTGGTTTGTACACCTTTATGTATTTGTCTTCGCCGTCACACACAGACTGCCACATGGAAATGGTTTTCTGTGGGCTGTGACCGCGGTATTTGTAGTCGCGTATCATCCTGCGCAAAAGACGGATGTCCCTTGTAGGCAGGATACGCTGGCCGCGGAAGGAGTATTCTTCCCTTAAACCTGCATAGATGGTAAAGGTTTCCTGTGCAGGCAACAGTTCCAGCAGAACAGGGTTCAGTGCGTGAATGCCTTCAACGATGATAAAACCGTCGTCAATTTCTATTTCAATAGCATCTTCTATTCTGGTTTCTGTTGCAAAATCAAATTCCGGGAACTTTGCCACACCTTTTTCCAGCAGTTCGTTGAGACATTTTTCAAACAGGTCCAGCTCGATGGCTGTCACATTTTCATAGTCTTTTTCACCGTTTTCAAGACGTGGATAGTCATCCTTGTTTTTGAAGAAATTGTCCAGGGAGATAACCCGTGCCTTTTTGCCCATATTGATAAGTTTATCCTTAAGCTTGTGGGCAGTGGTGGTTTTGCCGCTGGCGGAAGGGCCTGTCAGCATAATTATATGCCTGTTTTCTTCTATAATTTCCTTTGCAGCCGCATAGACACGGCTTTCGTATTCAAATTCGCAGTGGCGGATAAAACTTTGTCTGTTTAAACCCGCTGTGTTTATCAGATTCAGGTCAACTAATCTTTTTGGTATCCAAATTGCCGGCATGTATCAAACACCTCGTCTTTCCTGGCAATAATGGCGGCAAAGTCCTTGATATATTCGTGTGGGTATTTGTAGTTGTAAATGCGTTTCAGTTCGCCTTTTGGCCCCACAACCTTGCTTACACCGCCTGCGCCGCAGGAGATAATCGTCTGTATCTCCTCCATTATATATATATTATACAGACTTTCGTGTCCAGATTGTGAAAATCCCACATTTTCCAGATTTTTCACAGTTGATTTCTGGCGGTACATATAGTATGGCTTGTAGCCGTGTTCGGCCAGTATAGAGTTTTTGGCTATCATTTTTTCCACATCATCATAATGATGTTCTTCGTTTCTGATAACCAGATTTGATGCGCGTTTCATAGTAAGGGTGTGCACTGTAATGTTTTCAGCGCCCAGTTCAATGCAGCCGCGCAGGCTTTTTTCAAAACCTTCCACAGTATCTTCCGGCAGACCTGCAATAAGGTCCATATTGATGCTGTCAAAGCCCACCTTGCGGGCGTCCTCAACACAGCGCAGGAAATCTGCGTGGCTGTGGTTGCGGCCGATGGCCTTCAGCACATTGTCAGAAAATGTCTGTGGATTGATGGAAACACGGTTTGCGCCGTATTTTTTTATAATCTGCAGTTTTTCAATATCTGTGCAGTCCGGTCTGCCTGCTTCCACGGTGTATTCTTCCACCTTTGACAGGTCAAAGCATTCCTGCACGGTTTTCATCACCTGCTCCAGCATAGGGGCTGTAATGGCAGTAGGTGTGCCACCGCCCATATAGATGGTTTTCAGATTCAGCCCGGTTTCTTCTGCCTTTCTGGCGGTATATCTTATTTCTTCACAGAGATTATCCACATAGCCCTGCATAAGATGCCCTGCTGATTTTATGGATGTGGAAACAAAAGAGCAGTAGCTGCAGCGGGAAGGGCAGAAAGGAATGGAGATATACAGGCTGTAGTCCTTTGGCTTGCCGCTGTCGATTACCGGCTGCTGCAGATTGAAAACATCTGTGCACAGCTGTATCTTTTCATCGCTTACCAGATATGTGTTTCTGAACTTTTCTATTACATCCTGTAATTTTTCTTCTGTTTTATACAGATTTCGCATAAGGCGCACAGGGCGCACCCCTGTCAGCACACCCCACGGCAGGCCGTGCCCCAGCACTTTTTCATATAATTTATATGCGGCGGTGCACAGCTGCATTTCTTCTTTTGCACCATCCGGGTCAATTGTCACAGATGTCTTGTCCTGTTTGCCGTCTGTATCAATGCTGATATCAAAGCCTGTTTCTGACTTTTCTATCAGTATATAGTCCTTTTCCGGCAGGGCAGGAGTGGATGTATGTTTTGAAACAGTCAGCTGTCTGAAAAACATTCTGGACAGCTGTTCTATTTCATAATGTGTATCGTAATTTACCAATAATAACTGCATAGTTTATCTCACACTTTTAAGATATGGGTTCTGCACTTTTTCCTGTTCCATTGTGGAAAAATGGTTGTGACCCGGCAGAACCTGTGGGTTTTCGTCCACAGTGGCCAGTATTTTTTTCAGGCTCTGTTTCAGCACTTCAAAGTCGCCGCCGCGCATATCTGTGCGGCCCACAGTGCCGGCAAACAGGGTGTCTCCGGTGAAAAGCAGACCTTCTGTCCACAGGCAGAAGCCCCCCGGTGTGTGGCCCGGTGTGGAGAAAACATAGAATTTGATTTCGCCCAGTTTCATAACTGTGCCGTCTTCATAAGGAGTGGTGCCTTCCAGACCAAACAGCCGGGCATCTTCTGCGCCAAGATAAACAGGGCAGCCATAGCGTGCCACAGTTTCTTCCAGTGTTTCACGGTGGTCGGCGTGGCCGTGGGTCAGCAGAATGGCTTTCAGCTGTGCACGGTCATTGTCCAGGATAGCCTGCACCTTTTCCACATCTGCGCTGCAGTCAATCAGCACGGCATTGCCGGCATTGTCTGTCAGCATAAAACAGTTTGTAAAATATGGGGCTTTGCCCATCAGATGATATGCTTTCATCAGCTGTTCCTCCATTCGTCTGTGTCTATGATAATGGTCACAGGGCCGTCATCGGTCAGATTTATCTGCATATCTGCGCCAAATTCCCCGTGCACCACCTTGCCAAAGCCCATTGCCTGCATTTCTGCAAGGAATTTTTCATAAATCGGGATAGCTGTTTCCGGTCTTGCGGCCTTTACAAATGATGGCCTGCGGCCTTTTTTTGTATCGGCAAACAGGGTAAACTGGCTTACAACCATACAGTCCATACCCAAATCCAGCGGACCGATATTCATTTTGCCGTCAGCATCTTCAAAAATTCTCAGCTGGCTGATTTTATTGGCTACTGCCAGGGTGTCTGCAGGGTCATCCCC
>JAFULT010000198.1 GCA_017483145.1 Oscillospiraceae bacterium
CCCATCATTTTTTCCTTAAACCACAAGTCATCAACAAGAGGTTTATATAATTCAAGCATTTTACCACCTCGTCAAATTCAAATTTTCCTAACAGTATTACAAATTCGATTCTATTAATAGTTTATATTCATATTTTATCATATTCAAACCGCAAATCAAATACACAATAAAAATCCCACCCCGGTTTTACACTGGGGTGGGACATAATTTATATAATGTTTTAATCAGCTGTACTGACTGTATCAGTAAGAATTAAGCTTTTGCTTTGTCCTGATTGATTTTAGCCTGTGCAGCTGCAAGTCTTGCAATTGGCACACGATATGGTGAGCAGGAAACATAGTTCAGACCAGCGGACTGGAAGAACTGGATGGAAACAGGGTCACCACCGTGTTCACCACAAACGCCCAGTTTGATTTCCGGTCTTGTTTCTTTAGCCCAGCCGGCAGCCATTCTGATCAGTTTACCAACACCTGTCTGGTCAAGTTTGGTTGTTGGGTCGTATTCAAAGATTCTGTTCTTGAAGTAGTCATCCAGAATCTGGCTTGCGTCGTCACGGGACAGACCGTATGTTGTCTGTGTCAGGTCGTTTGTACCAAAGCTGAAGAATTCAGCGTGTTTGGAAATTTCGTCTGTCATCAGTGCAGCACGAGGAATTTCAATCATAGCGCCAACTTTATATCTCAGATCCATGCCCTGTTCTGCAAATACTTTTCTTGCTTCATCATCAACGATGTTTTTTACAAAGTTAAGTTCAGCAGCATCACAAACCAGTGGAATCATGATTTCCGGTTCAACATGGATGCCTTCTCTTGCCACGTTGATTGCAGCCTGCATAACAGCTCTTGTCTGCATTCTTGCGATTTCCGGATAGGAAATAGCCAGACGGCAGCCACGGTGGCCTAGCATTGGGTTTGTTTCCTGCAGACGTCTTACAGCAACTTTCAGTTCTGTGAAGGACATACCCATTTCATAAGCTGTTGTGGATGTTTCGTCATCGCCGTGTGGCAGGAATTCGTGAAGTGGTGGGTCCAGGAAACGGATTGTAACCGGCAGACCGGCCATTTCTCTGTACAGACCTTCAAAGTCCATCTGCTGCATTGGCAGGATTTTGTCCAGGGCAGCTACGCGTTCAGCAGTTGATTTGGACAGGATCATCTGTCTCATAGCCAGGATTCTGTCTTTTTCAAAGAACATATGTTCTGTACGGCACAGACCAATACCTTCAGCACCAAACAGTCTTGCCTGACGGGCATCTTTTGGTGTGTCAGCATTTGTTCTTACATTCAGTGTACGAACCTGGTCAGCCCATTCCATAAATCTTGCAAAGTCGCCGGACAGTGTTGCGTCAACTGTGTGAATCATTTCTGCGTAAACATTACCTGTGGAACCATCGATGGAGATATAGTCGCCTTCGTCTACTCTCAGGTCGCCAAAGTAAGCAACTTTATTGTCATTGTCAACTCTCAGTGTGTGGCAGCCGGATACACAGCATCTGCCCATACCACGTGCAACAACAGCTGCGTGGGATGTCATACCGCCGCGTGCTGTCAGAACGCCTTTTGCAACAGCCATACCTTCGATATCTTCAGGGCTTGTTTCCACACGAACAAGGATAACAGCTTCGTTACGTTTGCCTGCAGCTTCTTTTGCGTCTTCAGCGTTGAAGTATACGCGGCCGCATGCAGCACCTGGAGATGCCGGCAGACCGTGTGCAACAGGTTTTGCGTTTTTCAGACTTGTTGGTTCAAACTGTGGGTGCAGCAGGGAATCAAGCTGATTTGGTTCAACCTTCATCAGTGCTTCTTCGATGGAGCACAGACCCTGGTCTACCATATCTACAGCAATTTTGATAGCAGCCTGGGCTGTACGTTTGCCGTTTCTTGTCTGCAGCATGTACAGTTTGCCTTTTTCAATTGTAAATTCAAGGTCCTGCATATCCTGGTTGTGTTTTTCCAGTGTTTTTGCAATCTCAAGAATCTGGTTGTATGCATCCGGCATTACCTGTGCCAGCTGATCGATTGTCTGTGGTGTTCTGATACCTGCAACAACGTCTTCGCCCTGTGCGTTCATCAGGAATTCGCCGTAGAGTTTGTTTTCACCTGTGGATGGGTTACGTGTAAATGCAACACCTGTACCACAGTCATCACCCATGTTACCGAATACCATGGACTGTACTGTTACAGCAGTACCCCAGGATGATGGAATGTCGTTCATACGTCTGTAGTAGATAGCACGTGGGTTTTCCCAGGATGAGAATACAGCTTTTACTGCTGCCAGCAGCTGTGCGCGGCTGTCTGTTGGGAAATCTTCACCGATTTCACGTTTGTAAACAGCTTTGAAATCTGCAACTGCTTTTACCAGGTCGTCTACACTCAGCTGATGGTCAAACTGAATACCTCTTGCTTCTTTGATTGCATCCAGTGCATGGTCAAAGTATTCTTTGGAGATACCCATAACAACATCAGAAAACATCTGAATAAAACGGCGGTATGCGTCATAAGCAAATCTTCTGTTGCTTGTCAGTTCAGCCAGACCTTCAACAACTTCGTCATTGAGACCCAGGTTCAGAACTGTGTCCATCATACCAGGCATTGATGCTCTTGCACCGCTTCTTACAGAGCAGAGCAGTGGGTTTTTAGGGTCACCGAATTTTTTGCCTGTGATTTCTTCCAGTTTTTCCAGATATGTAAAAATCTGTTCCTGGATTTCAGGTGAAATCTGTCTGTCTGTTGCATAATAGTTTGTACAGGCTTCTGTTGTGATTGTAAAACCCTGTGGAACAGGCATGCCCAGACTTGTCATTTCGGCAAGGTTAGCACCTTTACCACCCAGCAGCTCTCTCATGGAGCCATTACCTTCACTGAAAAGGTATACATATTTGTGTGCCATATGAAAAACACTCCTTCAAAAAATCATATTTAAAATGGGACTTTTGCTTGATTACATTATACCACAACATTTGTGCAAAGAGATGAATAAATTTTACATATTTTTGTTTTTTGTATATTTTAACAATAGTTATTCACGAACAAAGATTATTTTGTACAAAAAAGACAGATGTTTTTGTGCAAAATACATAAAATTTTGTTTTGTTAAGTGTTTGTCAGTAAAAACTTGTTAATTTCTTGACATAAAGCAAAAAAATATAGATAATAAAGCTGTGCAAAATCAATCAATGTAACGGAGAAAAATATGCTGGATTCATACAAGACACATCTGTATTATGGAGATGGAAAAGGCAAGACCACTGCCGCCACCGGTCTGACCCTGCGCGCTTTGGGCAGTGGCATGAAGGTGGTGTACTGTCAGTTTCTGAAAAACGGAACATCCGGTGAGCTGAAGCTTCTGTCTGCAATGGACAATATTGATGTATTATATGTAAAAGAGGATTTGGCTTTACGTGGGATATGACAGCCCGGCAGAAACAGCGGGCAAAGGTGGCATATACCGGTCTTTTCCTGTCAGCTGTAAAGGCTGCAAAGGATGCGCATATGCTGGTGCTGGATGAAATCGTGGATGCAGTTGCGGCCGGGCTGATTGACAGGGCGGTGTTTGCAAACAATATAAATATACTGAAAAACAATATTGAAATAGTTATGACAGGCCATAATCCTGTACAGCAATTTATAGATTTTGCAGATTATGTTACAGATATGAGTAAAATAAAACACCCGTATGACGAAAATCTGCCTGCAAGAAGGGGTATAGAATTTTAACCTGTAAAGTTGTTAAATTTGTGTAAAATAACTAAAAGTTTTCAAGAATTGATGTCTTTTTGTGTGCAATACCAAAGTTTTTAATGAGTTATTGACTTTTTGTGACACAGATATATAATGAAAATAACAGCAATGACGATAAACCAGTAGAAAGCAAGGCGGTCATTCAGAGAGTCTCCGGATGGTGAAATGGAGATATGTTCTGCAGCTTTTGAATTCCTTATCCAGCTGACCGGTGAATTCTTTGTGATGTGTAGCCGGCTCCGGTTTCGCCCGTTACAGCGAAGGGTATTAATCTGTACACCACAGCCGATACCTGCCAAGGTCAGCCCCGTGAGAGGCTGGCGAATAGAGGTGGTAACACGGGAATTACATCTCGTCCTCTGATTGTAAAATCAGCGGACGGGATTTTTTGTTTATATAAATAAAGCCTGTTGAATTGGTTATAAGAGAGATTTTCTGTGCAGTATCAAGCCATAAACTGCACACCCGGAACTGTATTTAGGGGTCAGGAAATAGTTATATGCGTTTTAAGAGTATAGAGAGAGGGAGACTATTGATGTCCACTGTTGCACAGCAGTTGACCCTGACCCTTAAATTTAAGTTCTGCAGGCTGCAGATGCAGCAAATAACACCTGCATACCGGTTTTTCCGGATAAAATATATATCAGAATCATCAGCAGAGCCGGGAATTGCCCCAGCTTTTGTGATGAAATATTGCAAAAAAGTGTTGACAAAAATTAATTCAGTGGTATAATAGTATTCGTAGCTCAAAGGATACGGAGAGGTGTCCGAGTGGTTTAAGGAGCTAGTCTTGAAAACTAGTGATTCGCAAGAACCGTGGGTTCGAATCCCACCCTCTCCGCCATATCTTTTACAGCTGCATTTTTCATAATAATACCAAACTTCGTCTGGAGATTTACTCAAGTTGGCCGAAGAGGCGCCCCTGCTAAGGGCGTAGGGCGGGTAACCGTCGCGAGGGTTCAAATCCCTCAATCTCCGCCAAGAAAATACCCACCGCATCAGCGGTGGGTATTTTCTTTATCGTAAAAATAAGAGGGATTTGAACCCGAGAGGGTTTCGCCGTTAAGAAAAAACTCGTAGAAAAGTCTGAAACAGCCGGCCTACGAGTTTTTTATTGTATAACGAAAACCACCGGCTGTGCCGGTGGTTCAAAAGAGCTTTAGCGGTGAGTATAAAAAACAACTCCTTTTGATGTAAAATAGACTTGCGGTCTGGCAACTGCAAGAACATCAAAAGGAGGACATTCAAATGAATGACAACAATAGTTTAGCACACACAACGTGGAATTGTAAATATCACATAGTATTTGCACCGAAATACAGAAGGAAAGTATTTTATGGTGAACATAAACAAGAGATAGGAAAAATATTAAGAGAATTATGCAGATGGAAAGGTGTAAACATAATAGAAGCAGAAGCCTGCCCAGACCATATACATATGCTTGTAGAAATACCACCAAAGATGAGTGTAGCAGGATTTATGGGATACCTGAAAGGCAAGAGTAGCCTGATAATATTTGAACGACACGCAAATCTAAAATACAAATATGGGAGCAGAACATTTTGGTGTAGGGGGTATTACGTAGATACAGCAGGTAAAAATACAAAGCGAATAGCAGAGTATATACAAAACCAATTAAAAGAAGACCAAATAAACGACCAAATGACACTCAAAGAGTATGTAGACCCGTTCACGGGTAGCAAGTAATAATCTTTCGCAGTGGTCAGACCGTCATGCATCTTAAGATGCTGCTAGTATCATAGGGCTTTGCCCGCATATGAAGAACCCCCGGCTTTGCCGGGGGGTTACTATTTGTGTATTTTTAGTTTTGCTTGAACTATACAGTGATATAGTTATATGAAAAACATTATTATCTTGAATACATTAATATGGGTACTAAAAATTATTCTTTATTATTCTTTCTTTTGACTTTTATTTTTACTTTTGTATCTTTGATTTGGTCAATAGTGTCACTATTATCTGAATTATTAGCTTCAGTTATTTGTATTTCATCTGGGGATTGATTGTTCATACTTTCATTTGAAATGGATGTCTCCATATCGAATTTTAAATATTTTTCTGGAACGGAATAACCGGCCTGTTTGAGAGCTAAAGCATAGTGTGGGTCACTTAATCTGATTTCAGACTTGGCATATTCTTGTTTGTATCCATCAATTATTTTTTGTCTATCAATGGTTATACTTTTTATTATTGATAGTGTGAAAATTCCACAGCCGCAATAAAGTACTAACATAAAAATAGACTCAAAAGAAGAATCAAACTTTAAATTTCCACTAAATATCATATACGAAAAAAGAATAAAAACAAACGTAAATATATTCCAAAGAGATGACATTAATCTTAACATGGAATATTTCTTTTTTAGTTCACTAAAAGGTTTTAATGCAAGCTCTTCCATTTCTTTATCAATAAATATTTTTTTGCATTTTTTACAAGTAATCAATGGAGATCCTAAATGAGCACCTTCGGTAATGGAGCTATAGTTCTCGTATATTGTTTTACAGTAAGGACATTTTTTAGTTGTATATTTCATAATAATACCTCATTAATTAGATACTCATAATGTGCTATTATTGGATCCATATTCGATAATGACTATATAGTTTGATAACAATACAAGTTATTGAATCGAAAATTCCATATTTAAAAATATTATAACGAGTATGTTAAGTGAAAGTCAAGAATAACAAGAGTGTATTATATATCCAACTATTCCCACCTCACCGCAACTAAAAAATGCTTGACATTTCTATATTTGTGATATAATTATTATGTATTTATATTATATAATGTATAGCTATGATGGAAAAGTATCTGCAATTATTCATTTTCAGAGAGCCGCCGGTGGTGGGAATGCGGCAATGTACCTGCAGGGAAAAACATTCCGGAGCTTCGCGGAAGAAAACGTAAGTGATTAGACCCGCGCGTATGGCTGCGTTAAAGCTGTTAAAGAGGGTTGCTTTTGCAATCAATTTGGGTGGTACCACGGAAGCTGTCTTTCGTCCCATGGTGGGGCAGAAGATGGCTTTTATTAGTTAAAGCCCTTAATTCGTACTTTTAAATGAATCAGAAAGGGGATTCTATATGGATATCAAGACATTCACAAGATTACAGAAGCTTAACCAGCTCCGTCTTACTGAAGAAGAAACTGCAGACGTTCTGGCATTTTTTGACAAAGCCGCAAAAGAAGCAGAAATCCTTGATTCAGTAAACACAGATAATGTGGAAAGAATGGTATATGTAATGCCTATGACAAACATTATCAGAGAAGATATTGCAAAAAAATTATACACACGCGACCAGCTGCAGGAACAGGCACCGGAATCAATGGACGGTTACTGGCAGGTACCTCGCACAGTAGACTAAGGAAAGGGGAGTATGACTATGAAAATGTACATTGCTGAAACTGAAAAATCAGTAAAGAATATCGTTGTTGATGATATGATTCTCACAACAGATATGCCTACATCAGCAGGCTCAAAAATGCTGGATGGTTATATGAGCCTTTTTGAAGCACAGGCTGTTACAAACCTGAAAGAAGCAGGCTATGCAGTTTATGCAAAAGCAAACACAGGTGAATTCAACCTGGACCTGCTGGGTGAAACATCCTTCTACGGCCCTGTTGAAGCAGACGGCAAACTGACAACAGCAGCAGCCCTGGCAGTAAAAACAGGTGAAGCTGACGCAGCAGTAACTCTGGAAGTAAACGGCAGCGGCATGAGAGCAGCAGCTCTTTCCGGCCTTGTATATGTAAAACCAACATACGGCACAGTATCCCGTTTTGGTACAATTCCTGCTGTTTGCTCCGGTGAAACAGTATCTGTTACAGCGGCAGACGCAGCCACAGCCAGAGAAGTTCTGTGGGCAGTAAAAGGTCACGATGACAAAGACGGCACATCCCTGCCACAGGCAAAATGTGTTGCTGACGAAGTTAAAGAAATCAGAAAAGTTGCAGTAGCAAAATCCCTTGCTGCAGGCGAAGATGCCGCAAAACTGGAAGAAGTTAAGGCAAAACTGACAGCCATGGGTGTTGAAGTGGTTGAAATTGACGCCGGTGAACTGCTGCTGGCAAAACCTGCATGGAACATCCTTATGTCTGCAGAACTCTGCAACAACGTTTCCAAATATGACGGTGTTAAATATGGCTACCGCACACCAAACTACAACGACCTTGACGAACTGTACACAAACAGCCGTACAGAAGCTTTTGGCTATCTGACAAAATCTGTTGTGCTTTTTGGCTCTGAAACACTTTCAGAAGCAAACTATTACAAAGTTTATGATAAATCACAGAGAATCCGCCGCGTTATCAGCGAATATCTGACAAAAACATTTGGCGAATTTGATGCAATCCTGTCACTTGCTGCTTCAAAGTCAGAATACACTCTGGCACAGGCACAGGAAAACAAATACATCGCCTATGATGAAAGCCTTTATATCGCACCTGCAATGATTACAGGTCTGCCTGTGGTTGTTGCAGAAGGCGTACAGCTGATGGGCCCTGCATTCAGCGAAAGCAGTCTGCTGGCTCTGGCTGAAAAACTGTAAGAGAGGAGAAAAGCTATGAAATACGAAACAGTCATTGGTCTGGAAGTTCACGTTGAACTTGCCACCAAATCAAAAATTTTCTGTTCCTGTTCTGCTGAATTCGGCGGCGAACAGAACGACCACGTTTGCCCGGCCTGTGCAGGTATGCCTGGCATGCTGCCAATCGTGAACAAAAAAGTTGTTGACCTGGGTATGACAGCAGGTATGATGCTGAACTGTGACATCAACCGCGTTACTACTTTTGACAAAAAGAGCTACTATTACCCGGACCTTCCAAACGCCTATCAGACAACACAGTGGTTCAGCCCTATCTGTGTAAATGGCCGCGTTGATATCGAAACATCCAACGGTCCTAAATCCATCAGAATCAAACAGATTCATATGGAAGAAGACGCCGGTAAACTGGTGCACGACGACTGGTCAGACACAACTCTGGTAGACTTCAACAGAACATCTGTTCCGCTTATCGAAATCGTTTCACAGCCGGATATCTCTTCTGCAGAAGAAGCTATCGCCTATCTGGAAAGACTGCGCGACCTTCTCCGCTTTGCAAAAGTTTCTGACTGCCGTTGGGAACAGGGCTCAATGCGTTGTGACGTTAACCTGTCCATCCGTCCTGAAGGCAGTGATGTGCTGGGTGTAAGAACTGAAATGAAGAATATGAACTCACTTTCAGCTATTACAAGAGCAATCAAATACGAAATTGCCCGCCATACACGCGCACTGGAAACAGGCAGTGAAGAACTGGTACAGGAAACACGCCGCTGGGACGACAATGAAGGCAAGAGCTATGCAATGAGAAACAAGGAAACAGCAGGCGACTACCGCTATTTCCCAGACCCAAATGTTATGCCTGTAGTTATTGACGATGAATGGTTCAATGATGTAAAGGCAACTCTGCCACAGCTGCCTGAAGTAAAACGTGCACAGTACATTGATGAACTGGGCCTGTCTGAATACGATGCAGACATCCTGGCAGACAGCCGTGCTCTGTGTGATGTATTTGATGCAGCATACGCTGTTTGCGGCAACGCAAAAGAAACTGCAAACTGGATTATCACAGAATGTATGCAGATTGTAAACAAAAAGAAAATGACAGCAGATATGCTGGCAATCAACGGCACATCCCTTGGCCAGCTGATAAAACTGGTTATGGAAGACAAGGTTAGCCGTCCAAATGCAAAACGTATTCTGGCTACAATGTTTGACAAAGATATTGCTGATGTTGAAGAATTTGCAAAACAGTCCGGCTTTATCGTTTCCAACGATACATCATTTATCGAAAATATCGTAAAAGAAGTTATCGCAGCTGACCCTAAATCTGTTGCAGACTTCAAAGGCGGTAAAGAAAAAGCCCTTATGGCTCTCTTCGGCAAATGTATGAAACAGCTGAAAGGCAACGCAAACCCACAGGTTCTGCGCGAAATCCTGATTGCTGAAATCAATAAAGCTTAATAAACAGTAAAACCACCCATATGGGTGGTTTTTGTTTGTGTTTAAAAGCGTCACATACCAGGCTAACCGCTTGAGAAGTTACTTTCTCCACTTTTACAGTGAATTTTATATAATTTGAAACGATATTATCTCAGAGCACTGATAAAAAGAAATGTAAAATATTGTCGGTTTTTGGCTCTACAGGTAGAAATATATTCCATAATGTGGTAATCTGTTTATAATTATATGTAAAGGGGCTGATAAAATGTTTGAAACTGAATTACTGCTGCACGGCCTTGGCATAACTACCAATTACAAAGGATATGAAATACTTGTGGCAGCGGTTGATATAGTGTTGCGGGATGAAAATGCCTTGAGTGATGTAATGGAAACTATCTACAATGGTGTGGCTGTTAAATTGAATATATCTGCCGCTTCTGTTGAACGCAATATCCGCACAGCCATCAGTCACGCCTGGGACATTGCACCAAACAGATTTAACAAAGCAATTGGATGGCCACACCCCTATCCGCCTACTTCATCAGAACTTATCAGCCTGTTGACTGAAAAAGTAAAGGAAACAATGTGAACCAAAAGTGCATGACAGATATTATTTATACATATCCGATTAAAATTTATACAAAATATCTGTAAAAATATAAGCAAAACACTTGTATTTTATGTTTCAAGGGTGTATACTGATACAGTAAAATTAGAGAGGAGATATACTGATTATGAAAAAATACGCATTTGATCATTATTATGTATATGAAGAGCTGACAAACCTTCTTGACGAACTGTCAGCAGAATACCCAAATCTTATCAAAGTATCATCCATCTGCACAACACTGGAAAACAGACAGGTGTGGGCCTGTGAAATCACAAATTATGCTACAGGCGATGTACTTTCCAAACCTGCATATTATGTAGACGGTAACCACCACGCAGGCGAAGTTACAGGCTCTATGGCTGCAATTCACCTGATTTACACTCTGGTTACAAAATACGGTACAGACTCTGCTATTACAGGCCTGCTGGACAACAATGCAGTTTATGTAATTCCAAGAATCTCACCGGACGGTGCAGAAACATACCTGACAAGCTATGAAAAACTGCGCAGTGTTAACCGCCCATATCCATTTGAAAAGCCTGCACCTGGTCTGCATGCAAAGGATATGGACGATGACGGCGTTATCCGTATGATGAGAATTGAAAGTGCGGACGGCGTGTGGAAAGAATCCAAAAAAGATCCACGCATTATGGTAAAACGTGCTCCATCAGATTTCGGCGGCAAATATTACAATATTTATCCGGAAGGTTACATTGTAGACTTTGACGGCGTGCATATCCAGCCTGCTGAAGGCAAATGGAATCTGGACTTCAACCGCAACTACCCACTGGGCTGGTTCCCTGAAAACCGTCAGCCTGGCGCAGGTAAATACCCGCTTTCCAACCCTGAAAACAAAGCTGTTGCAGATTTTGTTCTGGCTCATCCAAACATCTGCAGTGCTGTTACATACCATACATCCGGTGGTTGCTACATCTACCCACCAGGAACGATGCCTGAAAAGAATGCTGACCAGCGCGATATGAGAATGTTCAAGGAAATCGGCGAAATGGCTACAGAAGAAACAGGCTACGGCTGCTTCAATATCTTTGACGCATTCCTTACAGATACTGTAAACTATTCTTCCGGCGCATTTGATGACTGGATGTACTCCACACAGGGTATCCCTACATACACAGCTGAACTGTGGGACCTGCAGATAAGAGCAGGCGTACAGGGTGTATACCCACGCACCACTCCAAAAACAGACAGACAGAACGAAGAAGATATGCATCTGATCTACAAATGGATTGATGAAAATGTTCCTGTGCTGTCATCCGGCAAACCAATCAAGGACTGGACAGAGTTTGACCATCCACAGCTGGGCAAAGTGGAAATCGGCGGTATGGACTTCAAATACACATGGCAGAACTGCCCTCCGGGTTATCTGGAAGCAGAAGTTGAAAAGAACACAAACTTCTGTCTGCGTATGGCACAGACCTGTCCTAAACTGACAGTTGACAGCTTTACAGCTGAAAAAGTTGGTGATGGTGTATACAAAGTTGTTGCAAAGGTTTCCAACATTGGTTACCTGCCTACATTTGTTACAAACGAAGCAAAACGTCTTAAAGTTGACAAAGCCCTGTCTGTTGAACTCTGTGGTGACGCACAGATTGTAATGGGCGAAAAAGTTGGTTCACTCGGTCATCTGGAAGGCTTCTCCGGTGTTAACTCCTCTTACGCATGGGACAATATTGCCACTTATAAACACGATCCTTTCACAAAAGTTGTTGAATGGGTTGTTGCTGCTGAAGAAGGCACAGAACTGTCTGTTGTTGTAAAAGGCCCTAAAGCCGGTGTTGCAAAAGCAAATATCATTCTTTAAATACTTTATAACAGATATCCCTCGCCTGAAAATGGCGGGGGATTTTTTCTGCAGCACAACTATAATGTCTTAAACGGGATTAAATATGCCCTTTTAAAACTATACAAAATCTTTGTTCTGTGATATAATATTAAAATGTATAATTATGTTTTATAATATCATTATTGTTAATTTAAAATAAAAATAATATACAGAGGTTAAAATGTTATTCAATTCATTTGATTTTCTTATATTTTTCCCGGTGATTTATGCATTGTATTTTATACTCCCTGCTAAAATCAGATGGGTTTGGTTGCTTGGCTGCAGTGCATATTTCTATATGAGCTGGAAAGCAAAATATATTATTCTCATAGGTTTTTCCATCGGTGTTACATGGCTTGGTTCCATGATTATGGACTATTGCCGCAAAAGTGGCATGGCTGCGGAGAAAGAAAAGAAAATCAGCAAAATTACATTATATATAGTTCTTGCACTTAACCTGGCAATTCTTTTCGCTTTCAAGTACTACAATTTTGCTGTGGACAATATTACTGCGATTTCAGGTGTGGCGCTGCCATATCTGAAGGTGGCGTTGCCTGTGGGCATAAGCTTTTACACTTTTCAGGCACTGGGCTATTCCATAGACGTTTACAGAGGTACAATCCGTGCAGAAAAGAATCCATTCAGATATGCGCTGTTTGTATTGTTTTTTCCGCAGCTTGTTGCAGGCCCTATTGAACGTGCCGGCAATCTTCTGCCGCAGATACAGAAACCTACACATTTTGACATAGACAACCTGCAGAAAGGTCTGCTGATAACAGGCTGGGGTATGTTTATGAAAGTAGTTATTGCAGACAGGCTGTCTATTTTTGTGGACACTGTGTACAATAATTCTGCGCGGGCCAATGGCTCTGTACTGCTGCTGGCTACAATACTTTTTGCCCTGCAGGTTTACTGTGACTTTGCTTCATATTCAGTAATTGCACTGGGTGTGGCAAAGACAATGGGCTTTACCCTTATGAGAAACTTCCGTTTTCCATACAGTTCAAAATCCCTGGCAGAATTCTGGGACAGATGGCATATCTCACTTTCAAAATGGTTTGAAGACTATATCTATCAGCCTTTCGTATGGGGTTCAAAAAATAAACAGCTGGCTACCTATACAGGTTTTGTCCTTGTGTTTATTGTCAGTGGCTTCTGGCACGGTGCCAGATGGACATATGTACTGTGGGGTATAATACACGCGCTTTACCGTGTTGTTGGCGCCATGACCAGAAAGAAAAGAAGAAAATTCTACAAAAAAATCGGTCTTTCCAGCCATGAAAAACTGTACAATGCCGGCAGAATATTCACAACATTTGCTCTTGTTGACTTTACATACATTTTCTTCAGGGCAGATACAATATCCCAGGCATTCCGGATTGTAAAATCCATTATTTTCAACTTTGACATTTCAGTTCTGTTTACAGAAAAACTGTTCAGCTACGGTCTTGACTGGCAGGATATGCTGGTGGCTGCTGTTGCATTGGCTGTACTGTGGATTGTGGATATACTGCAGTCAAAAACAGACCTGTCAGAAAAAGTGCTTAATATGAACATTCCTGTAAAATGGACAATCTGTCTGGCACTTATTTTAAGCATACTGATATTTGGTGTATATGGCCCACAGTATGATGCAACTCCGTTTATTTATTTCCAGTTTTAATGAGGTGTGCAGATGAAAAAGAAGATAATAGAACTTATTGCATTTGCACTGGTTGCATTTGCGCTTATATCAGGGGTTTCCTATGCACTCGCAGACAGGGAAACCACCTTTGCTGCCACATATTCTGAACCTGATAATTCTGTGGATGTGATGATAGTGGGTTCCAGCCATGTAAACAGCGGCTATATTCCAAGTATGCTGTGGGATAAAAATAATCTTTCAGCTGTAAACACATTTTCCTGGAGCCAGCCTATGTGGGTTTCCTACCATTATATTGTGGAAGGGCTGAAAACACAGTCTCCGGATTATATCGTGCTGGAAATGTACGGTATGGTATACGGCCATTCATACATAATGCCACAGGAAATAGACAAAACCAGCTACAACAACAGCTTTAACCTGGACCCAAGCTGGAACAGATGGCAGCTGATAAAAACCAGTGAATTCTGTGGTCTTGATCTGAGAAACGCACAGGATTTCCTGTATATCTCCAGATATCATACCCGCTGGAAGGATTTTGACTGGTCTTATCTGTCATACAATCCCCACAAGCAGCACGACTATCTGAAAGGTTATGGCTATCTTACTGCGAAAGCCGGTGTGGAAACACCTGTGGTTGATATAGCTGCCGAAGAACTGGTGCCATATGAATACTGTGTGGAATATCTGGACAAAATTGTAAATCTGTGTGAAAAAGAAAATATCAATCTTATTTTCACTCTCACACCATATGTATATGCATCTGAAGAAACAGGCGTGCTGAACTGGCTGGAAAGATACAGCGCGGAAAAGGGCATCCCTTTCTTCAATTACCTTTATGGGGAAGACTGTGAAAGAATAGGTTTTGACTACAGTCAGGACCTGGCAGATACAGGTCACTGCAACTATTACGGTGCTGTGAAAATCACAGCTGACCTGTGCAACTATCTGGACAGCGTGGGAGCATCTGCCGCCACAAAGGAAGAACATCCGCATTACCGGATGCTGGCAGAGGACTACAGCAAGTTTGAAAGAGTGCCTGCCCTTAATGAAATAATAGGCAATCAGGAACTGTCACAGTGGCTGAAAGCCGCAGTAAATGATGATAAAGTATCATTGCTGGTCAATACAGATGATGCCGGTCAGGACATAGTGGATAATATAAACTCCGGCCTGGCCGATGCAGGTATTTATGTTTCTGACAATGACAGTATAATTATATCTGTCGGCAAATCCCTGGCTGTAACAGGCAAAACAGATTTTGCAATGTTCGGCAATTCCGGCAGTGCAGAATTTGCACAGGATTCCGCAGAGATATATCTCAACGGCACAGCTGTGCCAGGGGGTGACAGTACAGAAATGAAAATTGTACTGTTTGACAATATTCTCCAAAGACCGGTTATGTCTGTATGGATTGAAGATGACCGGATGAAAACCAAAGAATTTACATCGGATATACTTGATAATTATAAATAGCTGATCTCCAGTAAAGGAAGTGATATTTTTGAAAGATAAAAAAATTAAAGGTCTGTCTGTAATTGTGGTTGCTCTGATCAGTATTATGATAATATGGTACAACAGGGGCAGTGATATATTTTCTGTTCAGTTCAGTCAGAATGAATTTCGTCAGGTTTATCTGGAAGAATATTCAGCAGAAAATACAAAACTGCAGAGCTATGTAAATAAAGGCGAAGATACAGTCCATTGCTACACAAAAGGGCCAATAAGTCTTAAACCTGCAGATGATGAAACCACATATTCTGTTGAATTGCAATACGCTGCATCAGATGATACCACAGTTTTCAAAATTTTTGCAGCAGACTATATTTCACCGGATAACTCTGGTGGCAAAATATTTGTAAATAAAACATTGAATCCAGCAGAGTCTGCATATCGTACATCATTTACATTAGATCAGACTGTTGATAATTTGTTTATAACAATAGAGGGCAATGACCCTTATTTGACAATAGGTCGTGTTAATATCAGAAGTAATGAAGCTGTTTTTACTGATACATATTTTCTGTGCTGTATGATATTTGTGCTGGCAGTTATAATGGTGGCAGCACTTAACTCCAAATTTAATTTTTCCAGACCTGCACAGCTGAATGATTCTGAAATTCCGGGACGAAATGTAGCACTCCGGTTTTTTGTAATTTCTGCCATAGCAGTGTTTGTTGCATCATTGCCTGTTCTCGACAGTGGTATAATACTTGGACATGATACTCCGTTTCATATGAATAGAATAGAGGGGATTGCACGTGGCATTGAAAGCGGACAGTTCCCGGTACGTATTCACGGTGGTACACTAAACGACTATGGTTATCCAAACTCACTGTTTTATCCGGAACTGCTGCTGTATATCCCTGCATTTATGAGATTGGCGGGAGTAAGCGTTTACACTGCATATAAACTGTATTTTATTATTGTAAATGCACTTACAATGTGGTTATCATACATTGCTTTCAAAAAAATGACATCCAGCAGATATATCGGTATCACCCTGGCTGTTGTTTATCTCCTTACACCATACAGAATATTGTGTGCCTATTGGAGAAATGCAGTTGGTGAATTTTCTGCAATGACTTTTTTACCGCTGGTAATATATGGCCTGTATGCTATCCTGTTTGCAAATCAGAAAGACTGGTATCTGCTCACAATAGGTGCAACAGGCGTATTGCAGTCACATATCCTTACCACGGAAATGACAGCTTTATTTGCAGCTGTTTTTGTGTTGGCAGGTGTTAAAAATCTGTTTGATAAAGACAGACGTATACTGTCGCTTATCTATGCAGCTGTTTTTACAGTAATGCTGAATATATGGTTCCTTGGACCGATGTTGATTATGATGCTTCAGCTGGGCCTTATAGTCTTTACACGTGATGCTCTTACTTCCCAATTTGCATCCGGTGATATAAGCAATCTTTTTGCAATCAACAAGATTGAATTCAGTGGTCCATATTCTATCGGTGTGATTATCCTTATCGCCATAGCTGTATATGCTGTTTACAGAGTTTTGTATGAAGACAAAAAAGAAACGTTGTTCAAACCTGCAGATATTCTTTTCTGGAGTTCAATTGGTTTTGCATGGAGTTGTACATCGTTGTTCCCATGGGCACGGATGGAAAAAGTGCCTGTTATCGGTTCTGTTGTTTCAGCAATTCAGTTCCCAACACGTATGCTTACAATTGTGCAGTTAACCGGTATTGCATTGCTTGGCCTGGTAATCATTATAGTGTTTAAAAAACGCAATCATAAAATTCTTGTTTGTGTTATCACAATGATTGCAGCATTTTATACCAGCCTTGGCTTTATGGAATATACTGTAATCGGTGACGGTTTTGAAACAATACCGAATAAGAGCTATTATGCTAATAATATAGATAATCAACATTCTGTAGGTCAGGCTGAATATCTTGTTGAAGGCAATGATCTTGGACGTATGATAGCTTTTGCACCTGTAATTGAAAGCAGCAATCCGTCAATGGCGGTTTCAGGCTATACCCGTTACGGCACAAAAATGAGCTTCAGTTATTCTATGGATATGTCACAGAGCGAAGAAAACCTGATCATCCTGCCTGTAACTTATATACCTAACTATGTTATTATGGTTAATGGCGAAAGGGTGTACCCAATAAAATATATTGATGGGGGCAGAGTAGCATTTACTCCACCATCTGAAACAGGGGATGTGACTGTAAAATATACATCACCGCTTACATTCCGTATCTTTGAAGCTGTAACTGTTATCTCAACAGCTGCATTCATACTTGTTATTTATCTCAATAAAAAACAGATAAAATTAATAAAAAAATAAAACACAAAAAGCTGTTACCGGAAAGGTAACAGCTTTTTTGTATGTTATTCTGTAGGGGTGATTCACAAATCGCCCGCTTTTTATCCATTATAAATTTTATCAAGCATATACTGTGCAAACTCTGTCAGCATTTTGCTGTCAAAATCTGCAGTTTTATTGTATACATATTGTCTGTATGCTTTTTCAATAATACTTTTAAACTGTGGTATGTTGCTGATTCCCCATAAACCTCCGCCAGCCTTTGACAGGACAGCACCTTCCTGCTTATATGCCAGCACACGGCATAGGTTAAGTACAAAATACACGGGATTGTCAGTGATTTCATCCACTGCATTTTCAATATCACATTTTATACTGTCCATATAAAATTCTTCCGCGGCAGGGGAGAATACATTGTTTTTATCCTGCCCATAGAAAGTGATACCGGTATTGCTGATAACTGTAAAGTGTGCTGACAGGTCTTTGTCTGTTCCGTTCATTGTTTTTATGTGACCGTCAATATCATTTATATACTTTTCCTTATGGGCATTTGAAAAATGCAGCTGATATGGAGTAGGGTATACGAAATCTCTGCAGTCCTTTTTCAATACAAAACTGCATTCAATACCTTTTGACGGAGCTCTGCCGTCAATTTTCAGCAACAGTTCTATTATCTGTTTTTTCTGTGTGAAACCGGGTTCTTTTTCCGTAACTGCTATGAAATCAATATCGCTGTTTTCCCAGCTGAAGCAATCAAATGCAAGGGAGCCGTGGATATATATCCCCACAAGATTATCCCCAAGAATATTCTGTAATTCATCTGAAATTTCTTTCATCAGTATTTCTGCTTGTTTATCCATAATTTATAACCCGTATTTAACAATTATTCTGTTTAGCTTGCTTATTATCGGCTTTGCCAGTAAAAGCAGGAACACCCCGGTGGCCACACCGCTGCTGATATTTACAGGCAGTCCAGCCAGCAAGGTGGCGCCAAGACTTGCCTTGCCGCCTATTGAATAGGCAAAAATCCCGCTTAAGTCAAGTATCGGCCCTGTAATCAGTATGTAAAATACAGTGCCGCATATGGCGATAACTGCAGGTTTCTGCAGTTTTTTTCTTTTATAAAATATCAGACCGGCCAAAAAGCCCAGCATACCAAAACCCAGCATCTGCCACAGGGTCCAGGGTCCCTGGCTGAACATAAAGTTGGATATCAGCATTGTCACAGCTCCCCGCAGAAAACCCCGCTGTGGGCCAAGGCACACACCTGTCAGCGTAACAATGGCGGCTACAGGTTTTACAAAGGGAACACCGGCAAACACGGCACGCCCCGCTATACCAAGGGCACACATCACTGCAATCACAGCCATTTTCAGACTGTTCGGTTTGCTGTTTTCAAATGTGAGAAACACTGCACCTGTCGCAAGCAACGCAAACACAAATGCCGCCATATAATAGCCTCTGCGCCCCAGAACTTTGGGAAAAAACACCGTCAAAGCTGCACATCCGGCCAGCAGGGCAAGCTGTATTAAGTTTTTTATTTTGTTTCTGCCTTGCATAAATAGATTATATCCTTTGCATTTACTGTATTTTTCAGTATGCCTTTGCTCATCCTTGCGCCGGCTGTAGTGTAGAAACTGTTCTGTGCAAAAAATCTCTGTGGCACATCCTGCGATACAATTGTTCCGTTGAAAAACATACCCACCATATCGGCGTATTCACTGCAGAATTCTATATCGTGGCTTACAATTACTATTGTTTTACCTTTTTCACACAGTTTTTTCAGCAGGTCGGCCAGCTGGGATTTGAAAATACCGTCCATCCCTTTGGTCACTTCGTCCAGCAACAGTATTTCCGCGCCGCTTAACAGCACTTTTGCCAGAGCCACACATTGTTGCTGTCCGGCTGAAATATCATATGGATGGCTGTCCAGCAGACCGTTAATATTGCATAAAGCAGCAGTTTCGGCTATAAGATTTTTGTCTGCAGTCATCTCCTGCAATTCTTCCAGCACAGTTTCCCTGCTGAACAGAAGCGTGGCTTCCTGTGGCAGATATGCCGCTTTGCCCAGGCTTTTATCCACAATAACCTTACCCATATATGGCCTGTTTATGCCGCATATGGTCTTTATCAATGTGCTTTTGCCGCTGCCGTTTCCACCGATAATGGCATAAAGGCAGCCCTGCGGGATAGCAATATCTGCGCCTTTCAGCACATCTTCGCCATCCTTTTCATAACGGTACCACACATCCTTCAGCTGTATTGCAGTTCTGCCCGCCACAGCCGGTTTTTCTCTTTTATATTCAGTAACTGAAATATTGTTTTCACTTATATAATCCAGCAGCCAGTTTCTTCCTTTTTTGATTGAAACAGGGGCAGCGCCTTTCTGTTTCAGTCCGTAGAATACCTGCATCGGTGTAGGCAACAGCTTCACTGTATCCGCATCCAGCTTTGAAATATCTTCAAAGATTTTTTCCGGTCTGTTTACTGACACAATTTCTCCGTCAGCCATAAACACAACCCTGTCTGCCTGACTGAATGCTGACTCTGTGCGCTGTTCAATTATTATCACAGTTGTGCCCAGTTCACTGTTAATGCGGTATACAGCGTTTAAAAAATCTGTGGCGGCAATAGGGTCCAGCTGGCTGGTTGGCTCATCCAGAATCAGCACCTTTGGCTGCATAACCATTACACAGGCCAGATTAAGCAGCTGCTTCTGTCCGCCGGACAGGGTTGAAACATCCCTGTCATACCATTTGTCTATACCAAAAAAGTTTGCTGTTTCGGCCACTCTGCGGTGCATTTCACTCTGTTCAATGCCGGTGTTTTCCAGCCCGAAGGCCAGTTCGTGCCACACTTTGTCTGTAACCAGCTGTCTGTCCGGGTTTTGCAGTACATATCCGATTTCAGCGGCCTGCACTCTGTCACTTACATCCGCCAGTGGCCTGCCGTCATAAATTATCTGCCCATCCCTTTTGCCGTGTGGGGTCATAACTGTCTTGAAATGATTCAGCAGAGTGGTTTTACCGCTGCCGCTTTTGCCGAATATAAGCAGGAACTCACCTTCATTTACAGTCAGGTTTATATTTTTCAGCACCTGTTTTTCTGTCTGAGGGTAAGAAAAATTCAGATTTTTGATTTCAAATATTGCCATTGCAACTCCTTAAGAATATACATTGCGGTGGGTAACAGCAGCAACAGAAAAAAACATATTCCGCCAATCAGCTGTTCTGTACCCGGTGCAGGTAAAACAATTGCAGGTATCAGCTGTATATTTACAGCATATGCAAACAGATTCGCTACAACAGATGCATTAAGTATCAAAATAATGAATAATGTTATAAAGTCGTATTTTCTGAATCTGTAATCAGAAAATCTTGTTGTCCTGCCACTGCCAAAACCACGGTTTTTCATTGAAACAGACAGCCCTATAGCGTGCTCAAATGCATAGCTTACAGCGCTGTTCAGACTTTTGAAAGAATTTTTAAAGCCTTTATCCTGTCTGATTGTACCCTGCGCCCGGTCAATCTCCATCAGCTTTTTCTGAAAGAAGGGCACCAGCCCCATAACCATTGTCAGTACAGTGCATATATTGGGGAATCGGCCGCCAAACAGGAAAAGAAATTTCTCCGTGGAAATAACCTTTCCCATGACGGAAAACCAGTTTATGCTGCAGATAAAAATACCTGCCATAACTGCGCCATAAACAAGGGCCTGCAGGGTATAGTTCCTGCCGAAATATGTAAAAAGTACGGTTTCGCCTCCTGTGCTGAAAAAAGGATTCAGCAACATTATCAGCATACTGAAACCAATGGTGTATTTTATGCTTGCAGCTGTTTCCCTTGGGCACAGGCACATACAGGCCACAAAGGACAGCACCACATTTGCTGCTACAAACAGCGGATGCATAAACACCATGGAATACACCAGCACGCTCAGAAAATACAGCAGAACCGTATATGGATGCAGTCTGAAAAAATCCGGCATAGTAGCTCCTGATATTACTTATATTTATCTTTATAAGTATATCATGTATATACACAATTAACAAGAAAATATCTTTTGCTGAATAATAATGGATGTATAAATTTTAGTCAGATATCACAGATACTTTCAGCCGCACAGCCACATGCCGATAATATATTTAACTATATAAATATGCAGGATACATACATAAATATACAATAAAACAACAATAATACATATATTGAGTGAAAAATTATAAACAGATTGACCATAAGTATATGGTTTTTGCACAGTTTGTTTGTCATAGTGCACAAATATCAATTAAATTATAAATATACGTTGACAATGCATAAAAATAAGCGTACAATACAGTCATACCAATCAAAACCCGATAAATATACAAAACAG